>CAJCHX010000524.1 GCA_903970215.1 Acidobacteriaceae bacterium | reverse complement strand
CTGTCCGGCGGCGAACGGCGCCGGGTCGCCGTTGCGCGGGCGCTGGGCCGTGGGACGCCCGTGCTGCTGCTGGACGAGCCGTTCGCCGGGCTGGACCGTGCCCGCGCGGACGCGCTGGTGGCCGTGTTGCGCGAGCGCGCGGCGGCGGGCGCGACCGTGGTGGTGTCGGGCCACGACGTGGAGTACCTCGCGCCGCAGGTCGACGCGGTGGTCGACGTGACCGGCGGCGCGCCTGCGTCCCGCATGGCCGTCGGCGCCGCCGTCCCGCCGATAGGGGAGCCGGTGCTCACGGCGCGCGGCATCACCGTCTCGCGCGGCGACCGCACGCTGCTCTCCGGGGTGGACCTCGTGGTGCCGGCGGGCGTTCTGACGGCGCTCGGTGGTGAGTCGGGCGCGGGCAAGTCGACGCTCGCGCGGGCGCTGGCCGGGATCGCCCACGGCGAGGTGACTGGTTCGCTCACTCTCGACGGTGCCCCGCTGCCGCTCACGGGGCGCTCACCCGCGGCACGCCGTGCGGTGCAGTTGATTCCCCAGGATTCGCTCGCCAGCCTGCACCCCAGGCGCACGATCGCGGCGTCGATCCAGCGTGTCGCGGCCCTCGCGGGAGACCACCGCGATCGGGTCGAGCTGGCGGCCGACCTGCTCGGTCGCGTCGGGTTGGACCCGGCGCTCGGCGCGCGCCGACCCCACGAGCTGTCCGGGGGGCAGCGTCAGCGGGCGGCGGTCGCCCGGGCACTGGCGGCGCGCCCGCGCGTACTGATCTGCGACGAGGTCACCTCCGCGCTCGACTACGGGGCCGCCGAGCGCATTCTCACGCTGCTGACAGAAGTCGCCGCCGACGACGCGGTGGGTGTCCTCGTGATCGGCCACGACGAGGAGTCGGCGGCCCGGTTCTGTGCGCAGCGGTGGGTAGTGGACGCGGGGGTGGTGCGACCGTTCGAGCCCGAGCCGGCGGCTGCGGCGGGGTCGAGAAATTCTGCTCGAGCCCGCCCTTGAGTGCTAGCACTCACATGGGTAGAGTGCTAGATGGTTCGTGCGTGAGCGACTTCGATCGCGCGCACACGGTGACGCCGGCACCCGCGACGACGGCAGTGACCAAGGGCCGACCGACAGAATGAACAGCGAAGATCTACAGCTACCTACATGGAGGCGAAACGTGGCAAGCGTGAACATCAAGCCGCTTGACGACAAGATCCTGGTGCAGGCCAACGAGGTGGAGACCGCCACTGCATCGGGCATCATCATTCCGGACACGGCCAAGGAGAAGCCGCAGACGGGCACCGTCGTCGCCGTCGGCGAGGGCCGCATCACGGAGCAGGGCACCCGGATCCCCACCGGCATCAGCGAGGGCGACACCGTCCTCTACAGCAAGTACGGCGGCACCGAGTTCAAGTACGGCGGCGAGGAGTACCTGGTGCTCTCGTCCCGCGACGTGCTCGCCGTGATCGGCAAGTAGCAGCTATCTGCCGACACATGCAGACCGCCTCGCGCCAGGGCACCCGGTGACCACCGCGGTGCAGGGTGCGGGGCGGTCTTGCGTCTAGAAGGGACAACATGGCAAAGCAGATTGAATTCGACGCGGGCGCGCGGCGCGCCCTCGAGCGCGGTGTCGACCAGCTCGCAGACGTGGTCAAGGTGACGCTCGGCCCGCGTGGTCGGCACGTCGTCCTGGCCAAGGCGTTCGGCGGCCCCACCGTGACCAACGACGGTGTCACCATCGCCAAGGAGATCGAACTCGACGACCCGTTCGAGAATCTCGGCGCGCAGCTCGTCAAGTCGGTCGCTACCAAGACCAACGACGTGGCCGGCGACGGCACCACCACCGCCACGGTCCTCGCCCAGGCACTGGTCAAGGAGGGCCTGCGCAACGTGGCCGCCGGCGCCAACCCGATCGGCTTCGGCCGGGGCATCGGCGTGGCCGCCGACAAGGCGTCCGAGATCCTGCTGGCGCAGGCGACCCCCGTCGACGGCGAGCGCGCCATCGCGCAGGTCGCCACCGTCTCCTCGCGTGACGCGGAGCTGGGCACCATGATCGGGGCGGCGATGACCAAGGTCGGCGCCGACGGTGTCGTCACGGTCGAGGAGAGCTCGGGCTTCGAGACCGATGTCGTGGTCACCGAGGGTGTGCAGTTCGACAAGGGCTACATCTCGCCGAACTTCGTCACCGACCTCGAGGCACAGAAGGTCGTGTTCGACGACGCCCTCGTGCTGCTGTACCGCGACAAGATCAGCTCGCTGCCGGACTTCCTGCCGCTGCTGGAGGAGATCGCGGAGTCGGGCAAGCCGGTGCTGATCGTCGCCGAGGACGTCGAGGGTGAGCCGCTGTCGACCCTGGTCGTGAACACCCTGCGCCAGACCATCAAGGCCGTCGCCGTCAAGGCGCCGTTCTTCGGTGACCGGCGCAAGGCGTTCCTCGAGGACCTCGCCGTCGTCACCGCGGGCACCGTGATCAACACGGATCTGGGCCTGACGTTGCAGGCTGCCGGCCTGGATCTGCTGGGCCGTGCCCGGCGGGTCGAGGTCACCAAGGACACCACGACCATCGTCGATGGTGCCGGGTCTGCCGAGGACATCGCGCAGCGGGCCAAGCAGATCAAGTCCGAGATCGAGGAGAGCGACTCCGACTGGGATCGCGAGAAGCTGTCCGAGCGGCTGGCCAAGCTGGCCGGCGGCGTCGCAGTGATCCGGGTCGGTGCACACACCGAGACCGAGCTCAAGGAGCGCAAGCACCGGGTGGAGGACGCTGTGTCCGCCGCGCGCGCTGCGGTCGAGGAGGGCATCGTCTCGGGTGGTGGCACCGCGCTCGTCAAGGTTGCGGCGCAGCTCGCCGAGCTCGAGGACTCGACCACTGGTGACGAGAAGTTGGGTGTCCGTGCCTTCCGGCGCGCGCTGTCCGCTCCGCTGTTCTGGATCGCGGCCAACGCGGGCCTCGACGGTGCCGTGGTGGTGAACACCGTGACCGAGACGGGCGAGGGGTTCAATGCCGCGACGCTGGTCTACGGCGACCTGATCGCCGACGGTGTGATCGACCCGGTCAAGGTCACCCGCAGCGCGGTGGTCAACGCCGCGTCGGTCGCGCGCATGATCCTCACCACCGAGGCAGCCGTCGTCGACAAGCCCGAGGAGGCCGCCGACGCGCACGCCGGTCACGGTCACGCGCACTAGCGGCACCGCGCTGGCTGTTCTCAGCCCGACACCGACGCCCCCGGAACACGATGGATGTTCCGGGGGCGTCGGCGTGGTCGGGTGGAGTGCGGGAGCCGATCCGCGTGGCCGGCCGTGACATTGCTCGACGTGGGCACTGCTCGACCTTGGCACTGCTCGACCTTGGCACTGACTGACTTGGATGTCGGGTCGACAGGCACCGGGCAACGCTGGTGGACGTCGATCCATCGTGTCGCGCGCGACATCAGGCCGAACCACCGCGCGCGGGCGTGGTTCAGCCGGAGATGCGGTGGCTCAGCCGGCGATGCGGCGGTTGGCGCGCTTCATCAGTACGGCTCGTTCGGTCTCCGACAGCCCACCCCAGATGCCGTACGGCTCTGCGACGGCGAGTGCGTGCTCGCGGCACTGGAGCAGCACCGGGCACTCACGGCACATCTCCTTCGCCCGTCGCTCACGCTGGGCTCGGGCGCGACCGCGTTCGCCGTCCGGGTGGAAGAACACAGAACTGTCGACGCCTCGGCAACGTCCGTGCATCTGCCAGTCCCACAGGTCTGCGTTGGGGCCCGGAAGGTGATTCGGCTGGGGCATCGTCCACTCCTAACACTCATTCGGCCTGATGGCCGCTACCACGCCGACGTCGCTGCATCGGCGATACATGGTGCTGAGGAAACTCCGTTGTTCCGGTCGCGGACTCACCGTATGCAATCAGCGACGATGAGGTCAACCAGCCTGCGGTCTGGACGGCGATTTCGGATCGCGGCGAGATTTAACGTTGAATTCACCTCGGGAGATCGTTGATCATCGAAACCGAACTCCGTGTGAGGGCCGTTCGGGGAGGCGCTCGGAGCCTCTGGTAAGGGCGGATAACCGCAGGTCGGC
>CAJCHX010000523.1 GCA_903970215.1 Acidobacteriaceae bacterium | reverse complement strand
TACACGACGCTCTTCCGATCTCAGCCTATGCGGTCGGCGAATTCAGTTTCGTCGCAACCGATTCCGATGCCCCCGAGGGGCAGGGCATCGTGATGGGTGCGGTCGCGAACAAGGCGGAGGGCACGGCGGATCTGATGCTGCTCGACGCCGGCACGCTCGAGACGGTGGCGGCCATCAGGCTGCCCCAGCGGATACCCGCGGGCTTCCATGGCAACTGGGCACCCACGGCAACGGACGGTGCTTGCTGAACGCGGTGAGCGCCTGCTGTCGATCTCCTGTGTGCCGCCTCGTCATTGGGCACTCGGCGGGACTATCGGGTGGGTACGCTGTGGGCTGTGAGCAACGTGGAGGCCGAGCCCCGCGAAGTGACCTGCTCCCACGGGCCTGCCACCGGTGCGGTCGAGGTGGTTACCGCGCGGGAGGTGCCGCTCGGTGGGCCGCGTGCGATGACGGTTCGCCGGACCCTCCCGACACGTGACCGCAGCATGGTGGGTGCGTGGTGTTTCGCCGACCACTTCGGGCCCGACGAGGTCGCAGCGTCCGGAGGCATGAACGTCCCCCCGCACCCGCACACCGGCCTGCAGACGGTGAGTTGGCTGTTCGTCGGTGAGGTGGAGCACCGCGACAGCGCCGGGGTGCACGCCACAGTGCGGCCGGGGGAGATCAACCTGATGTCGGCGGGCCACGGGATCAGTCATTCCGAGGTCTCCGCGCAGGGCAGTCCGGTCCTGCATGGACTGCAACTGTGGGTCGCACTCCCGGACCCGGTCCGCGACCATCCGCACGGCTTCCAATATCACGCACCGACGCCGACCGCACTGGGCGCGGGGGCGACGGCCCACGTCTTCATCGGCACCCTTGCGGGCGTCACGTCGCCGATCGTGACGGCCACGCCGCTACTCGGCGCCGAGCTGCACGTTCCCGCCGGGGCACGCGTCACCATCGCCGTCGACCCCACCTTCGAGCACGGCGTGCTGCTCGACACGGACACCGTGGAGCTGAACGGAACCCGGCTGGCCCGCGGCGATCTGGGCTACGTGGGAGCGGGGCACGATGCGATCGAACTGGTCAACCCCGGGACGGCCGCCGCCCGGGCGATCCTGTTGGGCGGCACGCCGTTCGGCGAGGACATCGTGATGTGGTGGAACTTCGTGGGCCGCAGTCACGAAGAGATAGTGGCCTTCCGCGCCGAGTGGGAGGCACGCACGGGGCGGCCCGACGATCCCGGGCGCTTCGGCACCGTCGAGGGCTGGCGCCCGCAGGACGCCGTGCCCGCACCACCGATGCCAACCACCCATCTCAAGCCCCGCACCAGGAGGTCGTAACCCCCATGAGCGAATTCGTTACACTCAACGCGTCCGAACACCGGTACGAGATCGCCGTCGATGGCGAGTTGGCCGGCTTCACCCGGTTCAAAGACCGGGGCGCACAGCGGATCTTCTTCCACACCGAGGTGTTTCCGCAGTTCGGCGGGCGCGGACTGAGTTCGACCCTGGTGACCGGCGCACTCACGGATGTGCGCGCTCGGGGCCTGCGCGCGGTACCGGTGTGTCCGCTGGTCGCGAACTTCCTCACGAAGAATCCGGAGTTCTCGGATATCGCGGATCCGGTCACCGGCGAAGTGCTGGTGTACCTACGCAAGTGACACACCGGTCTTATCGAGATACTCAGTAGTCGTACTGCTTCCGTGGCGTGGGCACCGCCTTCCACGACCGGACCGTGGCAGCCGGCGCGTAGTCGTTGTAGCGGGTCGCTGTACCCGGCACCAGCCGGACGACCGCCTCGATCCACTGCCCGGTCGCAGCCGTGACCGGTTCGCCCCGTAGCGATACCTCGATCGTCCGCGCGTCGGCCACACAGCACCAGATCATCAAGCGCCCGAGTGAGACGCCGGTACCGCTGCGCAGGACGAAACCGGTGAGCGTCACGTCGGTGTGGTCGAGCGCGTGCGTCGCGTCACTCACGGCGCGGTCCTGGAAGTCGTAGACCGATACTGCGGGGTCCGTTCCTGCCGGGAGGGGCGGGAACGGGCGCATGTCCGCCGCGTCGTACGACGCGGCGACGGGTGCCGGCGCCGATCCGGCACCCAGCGGCGGCGGCGGAGCGAACAGCAGGAGCAGGACCGGGACCACCAGGATCCAGGCGACGGCACCGCCGCCGTGGGCATGGCCGTGATCGGCATGGTCGTCCGGGGCGAGTCCAGCGCCCGGGGCGCGTTCCACACCGTCGGCGCCCTGCGTGGGTTCCACACCGTCAGCGCCCGGGGCGGGTCCGGCGACGTCCCAGTCCTGATCGGCCAGCTCGTCGGCGCGCACGTGGCTCGCCATACCGAAGCCGGCCAGGGCCAGGATGACCACGCCCGATACCAGCAGGAACGGAAGCATCACGGGCCGCACATAGTTGAGATAGGTCCCGGTGGCCGCGATCAGGGTGATCGCGGCACCGAACAACAGCAGGAGCAGATTCTGGGCCGCGCGGTTCATCGCCACCCCACGATCGCTGCGCCGGCTGCGGTACCGCATACGATCGCTGCGACCAGCGTCATCGGGGCGAATCGCGCCACGAACCCGCGGCCGAAGCTGCCGGCCTGCATGGCCATCAGCTTCACGTCCACCGCGGGCCCCACCACGAGGAAGACGACGCGCGGGACCAGCGGAAGCGCGGACAGCGACGCGGCCACGAATGCGTCGGCCTCGGAGCACAGGGCCAGGACGATCGCGAGTGCCGCGAGCACCAGGACGGCGAGCAGCATGTTGCCCGCGAGGTGGGTGTACCAGCCCTGCGGCACCAGGACGTGCAGGGCCGCGGCGAACGCGGCGCCCATCGCGAGGAACGAGCCGGCCTCGATCAGGTCTTCGCGGGCGGTGCTCGCGGCAAGCGCGAAGCGATCGCGCAGGCTGGTCGGCAGCACCCCGTCGACGGCGCTGCGCGGCCGGCGGATCCACTCGGGGCGCCCGATCGCGATCCACAGCCAGCCGGTGACGAGCGCGGTGGCGAGCGACCCGACGAGGCGTGCGGCCGCCACTGCGGGCTCGCCCGGGAATGCGACCACGGTGGCCACCACGACGACCGGGTTGATGGCCGGCGCGGCCAGCAGGAATGTGAGCGCCACCGACGAGGGCACGCCGCGATCCATGAGGCGCCCCGCGACCGGCACCGCGGAGCACTCGCATCCCGGGAGTGCGATGCCGCCCACGCCGGCGACCGCGACCGCGGCCACGGCGCGGCGCGGCAGGATCCGTTCCAGGGCGCGGGGCGAGACGAATCCGGCGATCATGCCGCTCACCAGCACACCGAGGACCAGGAACGGGGTCGCCTGGACGAAGATGCCGACGAAGACGGTGGCGGCGGTATGCAGGGTGGTGGACGCTGCGATGCCGGAGCCGATGGCGCGCGCACCGATGATCGCGATGCAGACGACGGACACCAGGACGGTCACCGCCGGGAACGGCCGCCGTGCTCGCTCCGCGTCCGGCGCCTGTGGTGCTCGCCCCGTTCCCGGCGCAGTGGGCACCGGGGGTGCGGCGTCGACCTGAGTGACCCGTCGTGCATACACGCCAGCCAGTGTGCCAGCCGACGGCAAGTGACTCCGGCGCGCGTTCACAGGTATCGCCCAGACTTCTGTAAGAAGAGGTCCAGCAGAGAAGGGAACAGTGGTTGTCGTGAATGAACCGCAGCCCCGCGTCCTGGTGGTAGACGACGAGACGAGCATTGTCGAGCTGCTCCAGGTCAGCCTCAAGTTCCAGGGATTCGAGGTCGCGACTGCCCAGGACGGGCCGGCAGCGATCGACCGCGCGCGCACCTTCAAGCCGGACGTCATGATCCTCGACATCATGATGCCCGGCATGGACGGTCTCGGTCTGCTCAAGCGGCTGCGCCAGGACGGCGTCGAAGCGCCGGCGCTGTTCCTCACCGCGAAGGACTCGGTCGAGGACAAGGTCGTGGGGCTCACCCTCGGGGGTGACGACTACGTGACCAAGCCGTTCAGCCTCGAAGAGGTGGTGGCCAGGGTTAACGTCCTGTTGCGGCGCAGCGGTTTCGGCGAGAGCGAACAGCGGACCCGGCTGACGTTCGCCGACATCGAGCTCGACGACGAGACGCACGAGGTGTGGAAGGCCGGCAAGCTCGTGCAGCTCTCGCCCACCGAGTTCACGCTGCTCCGCTACTTCATGGTCAACGCCGGAGTCGTCCTGTCGAAGCCGCGGATCCTGGACCACGTGTGGCACTACGACTTCGGTGGCGAGGTCAACGTCGTAGAGTCGTACGTCTCATACCTTCGGCGCAAGGTCGACACCGGCGAGAAGCGACTGATCCACACTCTGCGTGGCGTGGGCTACGTGCTCCGGGAACCGCGGTAGCGCGTGCGGCTCATCCGCGATCGCGTCCCCTTTCTGAGGAACGGCATCTCGTTGCTACGCAACGGGGTGCCGCTCCGGTTCTCCCTCGTTGCGATGGTGGTCGGACTGATGGCGCTCGGACTGCTCGCGTCGGGGGCGGCACTGACCACCTCTATGCGGGATCGCCTGATCGCGCGCGAGGACCAGAACCTCCGGCAGCAGGCCGACACCTGGGCTCGCCCCCGGAGTGAGACGGCGCCCACCTTCATCCGAAGCGATGTACGCCCGCCCACGCGGTACTACGTGGTCACCTATCGGACCGACGGAACTCTGGTGCCGCGGGGCGGCAACCCGGACTTCACGACCCGACCCGACCTGGCCTCGATCGGCGAGCTGGGCACCGGCGCGGTGACCGTCCGTTCGGTGGGCGGCGGTCCCGACTGGCGCGTGGTCGAATCCCGTTCGCAGTACGGGTACAGCTACGTCGCGGTGACCCTCGGGGACGTGTACGACACCATGCGCCAGCTGGTGGTGCTCGAGCTGTTGATCGGCGGCAGCGTGCTGCTGGTCGCGGGCGGCCTCGGCTATCTCGTGGTGCGCCGATCGCTCGGCCCGCTGGTCGAGGTGGAGGCGACCGCCGAGGCCATCGCCGCGGGTGACCTGACGCGTCGCGTGCCCGCCACCCCGCCGAACACCGAGGTCGGCAGCCTGGCCCAGTCCATCAACGCCATGCTGCACCAGGTGCAGGACTCGTTCGCGCGGGTCGAGGCGTCGGAGGAGCAGGCCCGGCGTGGCGAGGACCGCATGCGGCGGTTCATCGGTGACGCTTCGCACGAGCTGCGCACGCCGCTCACGTCCATCCGCGGTTTCGCCGAGCTGTACCGCCAGGGCGCCAGTACCGACGTCGCCTTCCTGATGAAGCACATCGAGTCCGAGGCGAAGCGGATGGGCCTGCTGGTCGAGGACCTGCTGCTACTCGCCCGGCTCGACGCGCGCCGCCCGCTCGAGCATCGCCCCGTCGACCTGCTGACGGTGGCGGCCGACGTCGTGCACGCGGCGCAGGCGCGCGAGCCGGAGCGCACCATCGACCTCGAGATCGACGGCGACGCGGCCGGTGTCGAGGTGCCCGGCGACCGCGACCGGATCACCCAGGTCATCACCAACCTGGTGTCGAATGCGCTGCGGCACACGCCCGCCGACGCGAGCATCACCGTGCGACTGTCGGCGGAGCCGAGTAATGCGGTGATCGAGGTTCGCGACACCGGTCAGGGCATGACCGCCGCGGAGGCGGCCCGCGTCTTCGAGCGGTTCTACCGCACCGACTCGTCGCGCAGCCGCGGTAGCGGAGGTTCCGGACTGGGGTTGTCGATCGTTGACGGGATCGTTTCGGCGCACCGGGGCACGGTGACGGTCGAGACCAGCCCGGGCGAGGGGGCGTCGTTCATCGTGCGGCTCCCGCGCGGCAGTCTTCCGCCGCCGGGTGGCCCGGCCGAAGACGACCAGGCGGCCTGATCGCCCGGTCACCGGCGATCCGGCTCAACCCAGTGCGGCGAGGATGCGCCGCTGCGCGTCGTCGAGCGACTCCGGACTGGGGTTCTGCTCGGCCTTGGACAGGTCGAACGTCTCGAGCGTGCGCGCGGGGAAGACGTGCACGTGCAGGTGTGGCACCTCGAGTCCCGCGATGAGCACACCGACCCGCGGGGCGTCGAAGGCCTTCTTGATCGCCACGCCCAGGCGTTGTGCGACTCCGGTGAGGTGCGCCCACAGCTCCGGGTCCACCGACTCCCAGTGGTCGACCTCCGCGCGCGGGACGATCAGCACGTGCCCGGGAGCGACCGGCGCGATGGTGAGGAACGCGACCACCGTCTCGTCCTGATACACGAACCGCCCGGGCAGATCGCCGTTGATGATTGCCGAGAACACGGAAGCCATGGCGTTCAGGCTAGCGGGACGGGCGAATCGCGGCGTGGGGTTGCCGATGCCCGGGCGGTAGGGTCTGACGTGTGCGAGTACTCGTCATCGGTTCCGGCGGCCGCGAACACGCCCTCCTCGAAGCCCTCTCCCGCGACGACTCGGTGACCGAGTTGCATGCCGCACCGGGCAACCCGGGTACTGCGGTGATCGCGACCAATCATCCGGTCGATCAGACCTCCGGAGACGCGGTGGCGGATCTCGCCGAGAAGCTTGCGGTGGACCTCGTGGTGATCGGGCCCGAGGTGCCGCTGGTGCTGGGCGTGGCCGACGCCGTCCGCGCCCGCGGTATATCGGCGTTCGGCCCCAGCGCGGCGGCGGCACAGATCGAGGGCTCCAAAGCCTTCGCCAAAGACGTCATGGCTGCGGCGGGTGTCCGCACCGCGGACAGCGAGGTCGTCGACAGTCCGGCGGACATCGACGCGGCGCTGGACCGCTTCGGCCCCACCTGGGTGATCAAGGACGACGGCCTGGCCGCCGGCAAGGGCGTGGTGGTCACCGCCGACCGCGCCGAGGCCAGGGCCCACGCGGCCGAGTTACTCGAGGCCGGTCGGCCGGCGCTGTTCGAGTCCTTCCTCGACGGGCCCGAGGTGTCGCTCTTCTGCCTCGTCGACGGCACCACGGTGGTGCCTCTGCTGCCGGCGCAGGATCACAAGCGGGTCGGCGACGGCGACTCGGGGCCCAACACGGGCGGCATGGGCGCCTACTCCCCGCTGCCGTGGCTTTTGCCCGGCGCCGTGGACGAGATCGTGGAGACGGTGGTCAAGCCGGTCGCCGCGGAACTCGTGCGCCGCGGAGTGCCGTTCAGCGGACTGCTGTATGCGGGACTCGCGATGGGTGCCGACGGGCCGGCCGTCGTCGAGTTCAATTGTCGGTTCGGCGATCCCGAGACGCAGGCCGTTCTCGGCCTGCTGGAGTCTCCACTCGGAGCCGCGTTGGCGGCGACCGCGGACGGTACGCTCGCCGACCTGCCGCCCCTGCGGTGGCGCGACGGCGCCGCGATCACCGTTGTTCTCGCGGCCGAGAACTACCCCGGCACACCCCGTAAAGGCGATCTGATCACCGGCGCGGACGAGCCCGGGGTCTACCACGCGGGCACGGCGGTCGACGCCGGCGGGCGCCTGGTCTCGGCGGGTGGGCGGGTGCTCAACGTGGTCGGTGTGGGCGACGACCTCGCCGCCGCGCGCACCGACGCGTACGCGAAACTGGAACGGATAAAGTTGGCGGGCAGCCACTTCCGCACAGATATCGGGCACCAGGCGCTGTAGTCCCGTCGGGCGCCGCCCACCGCGTGCCCGGCGTGCTGCGAAACGGGACCACTTGTGTGAAAGCGCCCGCCCCGGCACGGTGGTTTTGGCACCATGTCCAGGGTGACAGCCGCGACTACGCCGAAGGGGGAGCGCCGCCGCGCGGCGCTCGTCGCGGCTGCGGGTGAACTCCTCGTCGAAGGCGGATTCGACTGTGTGCGCCACCGTTCGGTGGCCCAGCGCGCACGGATCCCCCTGGCCGCGACGACGTATTACTTCGAATCGTTGGGCGATCTGGTGACCAACGCGGTGGCGTACGCCGGGGACCACGACGTGGCCGGCGTTCGCGAGCGCGCGAGCGTCGTCACCAGGCGGCGGCGCGGGGCGCAGGCGACCGCGGAGATCCTCGCGACGGTCTTCTTCCCGTCCGATTCGGAGGACGGATTGCGTGAAGTGGTGTCCCGTTACGAGCGACTGGTGGTCTCGACCCGCGACCCACGGCTCCAGGATGTGCAGGCGCGGCTGCGCGAGGAACTGACCAGTCTGCACATCGCGGTACTGGAGCAGTCGGGGCGCACGGCCGAGAGGCGGCGGGTGCAGCGGCTGATGGCGGTCGAGGACGGCGCCGCACTGGGCGCGTTCACCCGACCGGACAGCGATCCGCACCGGGTGGTCCGCGATGCGGTGGCGGACGTCGTCGACACCTTGGCACCCGCCGCCGGCTGAGCGGCTCGTGCCGGAGAATCCGGCCCACAGCGCCGAAGCGCTCGTGACGGCGTAACGAGGCTGTCAGCGGGGGTCTCCGGCAGGGCTGAGCGGTCTGGGATGATGGAGACCGTGCAGCAGATCCCCGATGTACTCGCCAACCGCTACGCCAGCCCGCCGATGCGTCGGATGTGGTCGCCCGAGCACAAGATCGTCCTCGAGCGGCAGTTGTGGATCGCGGTGCTCGCAGCGCAGGCCGAGCTGGGCGTCGATGTGCCCGACGGCGCACTTGCGGCATACGAGGCCGTGGTCGACCAGGTCGATCTGGAGTCGATCGCGGCCCGCGAGCGCGTGACGCGCCACGATGTGAAGGCGCGGATCGAGGAGTTCAACGCTCTCGCGGGATTCGAGCAGATCCACAAGGGCATGACCAGTCGTGACCTCACCGAGAACGTCGAGCAGCTCCAGATCCTGCGCTCGCTCGAGTACGTGCGCGAGCACGGTGTCACCGTGGCCGCACGGTTGGCCGACCGGGCCGCGCAGTACGCGGGTGTGGTCATGGCGGGGCGATCGCACAACGTCGCTGCGCAGGCCACCACCCTGGGCAAGCGGTTCGCTTCTGCGGCCGACGAGCTGCTCATCGCGCTCGCGCGGCTCGACGATCTGATCGCCCGGTACCCGCTCCGCGGTATCAAGGGCCCGATGGGGACGTCGCAGGACATGCTCGACCTGCTCGGCGGCGACCCGGCGAAACTCGAGCTGCTCGAACGGGGGGTTGCCGAACATCTCGGTTTCACTCGCACGCTCACATCCGTCGGCCAGGTGTATCCGCGGTCGATCGACCACGACGTGGTGGGCGCGCTCGTCCAGCTCGCGGCGGGCCCGTCGTCGCTGGCCACCACCATCCGCCTGATGGCCGGCCACGAACTGGTCACCGAGGGCTTCCAGCCCGGACAGGTGGGCAGCTCGGCGATGCCGCACAAGATGAACACGCGCTCGTGCGAGCGGGTGAACGGCCTGGCCGTGGTGCTCCGCGGGTACGGCTCCATGGCTGCCGAGATGGCCGGCGCGCAGTGGAACGAGGGCGATGTCTTCTGCTCGGTGATCCGTCGGGTGGCGCTGCCCGACGCCTTCTTCGCGATCGACGGACTGATCGAGACGTTCCTCACCGTGCTCGCTGAGTTCGGCGCCTATCCGGCGGTGATCGCCAACGAGCTCGACCGCTATCTTCCGTTCCTGGCGACGACTCGCGTGCTCATGGCCGCGGTACGTGCCGGGGTCGGACGCGAGACGGCCCACGAGGCGATCAAGGAGCACGCCGTGGCTGTCGCCCTCGCGATGCGGGAGAAGGGGCTCGCACCCGACCTGATCGACCGGCTGGCCGGGGATACGCGCCTCGGTCTGACCCGGGAGCAGCTCGATGCGGCGCTGGCCGACAAGGCCGCCTTCACCGGCGCGGCGACTGCGCAGGTGGCCGCGGTGGTGGCGCAGGTGCAGGAGCTCCTGGCGCGGCACCCGGAGGCGGCGACTTACACGCCCGCCCCGATCCTGTAGCCCGGGGCCGACCACCTGGGGGCGTACCGTCAGGCGCGGGTGACGCCGAAAGTCGTGATGAGCGGCCAGAATACGTCGTCGACGATCGACCGGATCCGCTCGGGTGAGACGGGCGCCATGGTCATCAGGATGTCGTGGCGGACGAGCTGGAACGGCACGTCGAGCACATCCCTCGGGATCCGCTCGAGGTCTATCTCGCCGCGGTCGTGCGCGCGGCGGAACACGTCGTCGGCCCGCCACGGACTGTTGTGGCGCAGGATGTTGCGGACGTCGTCCGGGGTGAGCCCGGCGCTCTCGTGTAGGCCGGCGAACGTCGCGCCGACGAGCGTGGCGAACTCCGTCCGTGCGGCGTTGAGGTTGCGCAGCAGCGCGATCATGTCGTCGCGCAGGCTGCCGGTGTCGGGGATCTCGATCGGGTGGGTGTCGCCGTAGTAGCGGATAGCGGCCAGCACGAGTTCGTTCTTGTTGGCCCATCGGCGGTAGAGCACCGCGACCCCCGTCTTGGCACGGTCCGCGACGGATTCCATCGTCAGCTTCGCAAAGCCGAGCTCGGCCAGTTCCTGCCATGCGGCTGCGAGTAGTGCGTGCTCGAGTTCGGCACCTCTGCGCCGACGTTTGACGGTGTCGGACACCGGGTTGGTCGGCGCGGTCTGTTCAGTCGGCACGCACTCCAGGATAAGAGATCATTGCATTCCTTCGCCACGGCCTCTACCGTCGATGTTAAGGAATGAATCCAACCCTTAATGGAGGCGTGATGTCCCCGGACTCACATGTGGACGACAGGGTCGACCCGAAGGTGCTCAAGACCGCGCTGATCCTGGTCGTCGGGGCGCTGGCGGTGGTCTTCGACACGACGATCGTCAGCGTCGCGCTGCATAAGCTGGCGACCGACCTGCATGTGCCCGTCTCGACGATTCAGTGGGTCACCACCGGATACATGCTGGCGCTCGGCGTCGCGGTGCCGCTCAGCACCTGGGCGCTCGCACGCTTCGGCGGCAAACAGGTCTGGATGTTCGCCCTCTCCGTCTTCCTCGTCGGCTCGATCGGATCGAGCCTCGCGTGGGATGCGTGGTCGCTGATCGCGTGGCGCGTCGTGCAGGGGGTCGGTGGTGGACTGATGCTGCCGGTGATGACGACGCTCGTCATGCAAGCGGCGAGGGGGCGAGCGCTCGGCCGCACGACGACGTGGGTGGCGCTGCCGGCACTGCTCGGACCGATCCTCGGACCGCTCGTCGGCGGTGCGATCGTCACCCACCTCAGCTGGCGTTTCATGTTCTGGGTCAACGTGCCGTTCTGCATCGTCGGCCTGATCCTGGCCGGTGTGTACCTCGCGAACGACAGGCCGTCGGCCTCGGGAGCGCGGCCTGCCCTCGACGTCTGGGGGCTCGTGCTGCTCGCCCCGGGCATCGCCACCATGATCCTGGGGCTCTCGAACGCCGGTGCGGCGCACGGGTTCGACCACCCGGATGTCATCGGTCCGCTGGCCGTTGGAATCGCCCTCCTCGTCGCCTTCGCGGTCTACGCGCTGCGCCACCGCGACCCGCTGGTCGATGTCCGGCTGCTGGCCGCGCGCTCGGTCGGCTCGTCGTCGTCCGTGTTGTTCCTGTCCGGCTTCTCGTTGTACGGGGCGATGCTGCTGCTGCCGCTGTACTACCAGGAGATCCGCGGCGCGAGCGCACTCGCCGCCGGACTGATGCTGGTGCCGCAGGGAGTCGGGACGCTACTCAGCCGGCAGGTCGCCGGGCCGCTGACCGACCGGATCGGGGCTCGCTCGATCGCCGTCGTCGGGTTCCTCGTGGTAGCGGCCTCCACCGTGCCGTTCTGCTTCGTCGGCGCGAGAAGTAGCGGCTGGCTGCTGGCGCTGTGGCTGCTGATCCGCGGCATCGGACTCGGCGCGGTCACGATGCCGGTGATGACGGCCGCGTACGTGGGACTCGATCGCTCCCAGATCGCGCACTCGAGCGTCCTGACGCGGACCGCGCAGCAGATCGGCGGATCGTTCGGCACGGCGGTGCTCGCCGTGATCCTCGAGCGGTCGATCACGGGCGCCGGGACGGGTGCGATGGTGGCGGGGTTCCACGTCGCGTTCTGGTGGGCGACCGGGTTCTCGCTGGTCGCGACCGCGCTGTGTATCTGGCTGCCAGGGCGGAAGCAGGTGCGTGCCGCCGCTGCTGCCGCGGCGTCGGCTGCCGCACCGCCTGCCCCTGCCGGGGTCGCCGGGAGCTAGCGGCGCGAGTCGTCTCCTCTGCCGTCGACGTGTTGGAGTATCGCGGTGGTTATCTTGGCGAACTGGTCGAGCTCGGGCATCGTGCGGTGTGTGCTCTGGGCGAGGGCGACCATGCGGGGCTCGACGTCGCACAGCGGTACGTACCGGATATGCGGGTGGTGGTAGTAGTCGGCCAATCCGGCGGGGAGAACGTAGGACGTGTCCCCGGACACCACGCGTTACGGTCTCCGCCGACTGTGGCACAACGTCCTCGGCCGCGATCGTGGACCGGCCGCAGTGCGGTGATCGCCGACGGGTCGGGGCAGGCGGTGCGCCGCGGATCTCATGATTAGGCTGGGCCGGTGCGCCCCCAACTGAGCGAGTACTCGCCGATCTACTCCGGCAAGGTGCGCGAGCTGTATGCGATCGACGACGAGCACATGCTGCTGGTCGCGAGCGACCGGCTCAGCGCCTTCGACTACATCCTGGATACGCCGATCCCGGACAAGGGGCGGATCCTCACCGCGATGTCGGTGTTCTTCTTCGGTGCGCTCGGGGTGCGCAACCACCTCGCGGGCGACGCGTTCGACCCGCGGATCCCGGACTCGGTACTCGGCCGGGCCCTCGTGGTGCGGCGCCTCGCGATGGTGCCGGTCGAGTGCGTGGCGCGCGGATATCTGACCGGCTCGGGGATCAAGGAATATCGGGCCACGAGCACGGTGTGTGGAATTCCGTTGCCGGCCGGGCTCGTCGACGGAAGTCGGCTCGAACAGCCGATCTTCACGCCGGCCACGAAGGCCGCTCTGGGCAACCACGACGAGAACGTCTCGTTCGGGGAGGTCGCCGAGGCCGTCGGCGGCGAGCTCGCAGCCCGTCTGCGGGACGCGACCCTCGACATCTACTCGGCCGGGGCGGCGATCGCGCGGGCGAAAGGGATCCTGCTGGCGGACACCAAGTTCGAGTTCGGCATCGATCTGGATGGAGAGTTGGTCCTAGCCGACGAGGTACTCACGCCCGACTCGTCGCGGTACTGGGACGTCGCCGACTATGAGCCCGGACGCACGCAGCCGAGCTTCGACAAGCAGATCGTGCGGAACTGGCTCACGGGACCCGATTCGGGCTGGAGCACCGCGGACGGCGTGCCTCCGCCCACATTGCCGGCCGAGGTCACCGAGCGCACTCGCGCCCGCTACATCGAGGCGTACGAGCGGATCTCGGGCCTGTCGTTCGCGGACTGGCCGGGTGGACAGTGATGGCCCCGAACTCCGAGACCTCCGGGACCTCCGGGACAGCCCCGAGCCCCGAGTCCGTTGCGCGCCCGCGGCCCCCGGTTCCGAAGCGGGTGTCTACCGAACGGGTGCACCACGGCGACGTCTACATCGATGACTTCGCCTGGCTCGCAGATCGCGAGAACCCCGACGTGCGAGCGTATCTGGAGGGCCAGAACGCCTACACCGAGGCGCTCACCAGCGATCAGGCGGCCACCCGCGAGGCCGTGTACGCGGAGATCAAGGCGCACACGCAGGAGACGGACATGTCGGTCCCGATGCGCCGGGGCGGGTACTGGTACTACTCCCGGACCGTCGAGGGCAGCCAGTACCCGATCTCGTGTCGCGCTCCGGTGGCGGGGCCCGACGACTGGGACGCGCCTGTCCTGCCGGCCGCCGACGCCACCGCGCCGGGACTGCCCGGTGAGGCGGTGCTGCTCGACTACAACGACGAGGCCGAAGGTCACGAGTTCTTCTCGGTCGGGGTGGCGACGGTGTCGCCCGACGGCCGTCTGTTGGCCTATTCGGTCGATACGGCCGGCGACGAGCGATTCACGTTGCGGATCAGGGATATCGCCTCCGGCGAGCAGGTGGGCCGGGCGATCGAAGACGTGCACTACGGCGCCGAGTGGGCACCCGACGGCCGGTTCCTGTTCTACGTCCGCGCGGACGAGGCGTGGCGGCCGGACAGTGTGTGGCGACACGATCTCCAGTCGGACGCCGACGACGTGCTGGTGTTCCGTGAGCCGGACGAGAAGTTCTCTGTAGGTGTCCGTGCCACTCGTAGTCGTCGATTCCTGGTGATCGAGGCGGCATCCAAGCTGACCTCGGAGGTGTTGGTCCTCGACGGCGGCGACCCGGAGGGCGAGTTCCGGGTGGTGCTGCCCCGTGAGGAGGGGGTCGAATACGAGATCGAGCATGCCGTGCTGGGCGGCGAGGACCGATACCTCGTCCTGCACAACCGTTCCGGTGTGAACTTCGAGCTCGCCTCGGTGCCGGTGGACGAGGCGGATGACCCGTCCGCGTGGACGGTCCTCGTCCCGCACCGCGACGATGTGCGGCTCGAGTACGTGGACGCGTTCGCGCGGACGGTGGTGCTGGGGTACCGGCGAGCCGGCCTGCCGCGGTTGGCCATGACTGGAACCGACTCCACCGCACCGCGATTCGAGGAGTGGCAGCCCGGTGAGGAGCTGGCCACGGTGAGCCCCGGCTCGAATCCCGAGTGGGATTCGCCGCGGCTGCGGCTGGGATTCGAGTCGTTCATCACGCCGACGACGCTGCTCGAGGTGGACCTGGACTCCGGTGAGTCTCGCGTGCTCAAGCGGAAGACGGTGCGGGACTTCGACGTCGACGCGTACGAGCAGGCCCGCGAGTGGGTCACCGCCCGCGACGGCACGAGCATCCCGGTGTCGATCGTCCGGCGCCGGCGGGGCCGTGACGCGATTGGCAAGGATCATGCGGGCGCGGACGGTGGCGGCGCGGAAGGTGCCGGCGCGGACGGTACCGGTCCCGTGCTGCTGTACGGGTACGGCTCCTACGAGGCGTGCATGGACCCGTGGTTCTCCATTCCGCGGTTGTCGTTGCTCGACCGCGGAGTGACCTTCGCCGTGGCGCATGTCCGGGGCGGCGGTGAGATGGGCCGCCTCTGGTACGACGACGGCAAGATGCTGGCCAAGAAGAACACCTTCACCGACTTCGTCGACGTCGCCCGGCATCTGGTGGCCACCGGTGCCACGACGGCGCGGCAGCTGGTGGCATCGGGCGGCAGCGCTGGCGGTCTGCTGATGGGCGCGGTGGCGAACCTGGCGCCGGAGCTGTTCGCGGGCATCGTTGCCGACGTGCCGTTCGTCGACCCGCTCACGTCGGTGCTCGACCCCTCGCTGCCGCTGACGGTGACGGAGTGGGACGAGTGGGGTGACCCCCTGCACGACCCCGACGTGTACCGCTACATGAAGTCGTATTCGCCCTACGAGAACGTCTCGGCGCAGCCGTATCCCGCGATCCTGGCGATCACGTCCCTCAACGACACGCGGGTGCTGTACACCGAGCCGGCGAAGTGGGTGGCTGCGCTGCAGGCGGCCACCACCTCGGACGAGCCGGTGCTGCTGCGCACCGAGATGTCGGCCGGCCACGGCGGCGTCAGTGGTCGGTACGCCCAATGGCGCGAGGTGGCATTCGAGTACGCGTGGGTACTGCACCGGTTGGGCTGCGTCCCTTCGGCGCCCCGCGATCACTGATGGTCTGACCCAGAGTTCGCCCTTCGCCCTTCGTCGTTCGCCCTTCGTCGTTCGGCGTTCGGCGCGTCGGGACGGTCGCTCTCCTCACGGGGGTGGGTGAGAGCGGGGTGCCGGCACACCTCTCCGTCGGGTGCCGGGCAGACCTCTCCCCTGGGATTGGGCGCCGGTCGTGTGCGGCGGTGCGGGCTCGAGTT
>CAJCHX010000522.1 GCA_903970215.1 Acidobacteriaceae bacterium | reverse complement strand
CTGGTCGGCGGTGCACTGCTGTTGACGGGTGCGTGCGGCCTGCACAGCTCGTCGGGCCGGTTCGTCGCCGGGCAGTCCGTGGACGGCAAGCGGCCGCTCGCCGGGGCGTCGATCGTGGTCACCTCGAAGTCGTTCACCGAGGCGGTGCTGCTGGGCGAGATGACGGCCACGCTGCTCGCCGCGGACGGTGCCACGGTCACGGACCTGACCAACGCCCCGGGTTCGATGTCGGCGCGCCAGGCCCAGACCTCCGGCCATGCGGACATCCAGTGGGAGTACACGGGCACCGCCTGGGTGGACTATCTGAAGCAGACGGCCGTGATCGCCGATCCGCACGCGTTGTGGCAGCAGGTGCACGACCGCGAGTTGCGCAACGGGCTCACGTGGCTGGCTCCCGCGGACTTCAACGACACCTACGGTTTCGCGATGAACGACGCGCAGTACCGCCGAACGGGTATCCGGACGATGTCCGACATCGCCGAGCTGCCCCCGGCTCAGCGCACCTTCTGCATCGATTCCGAGTTCGCCTCCCGGCCCGACGGATTCGGGCCGATGCTGGCCAGGTACGGCATGCCGCTCGGCGCGCCGAACGGGGTGCCGCGCAGCGCGGTGACCACGATGGACGCGGGCATCGTCTACACCGCGACCGCGTCCGGGACCTGCCTGTTCGGTGAGGTGTACACGACGGACGGCCGGATCAAGAACTTGAATCTGCATGTACTCCAGGACGACCGGCACTACTTCCTGCCGTACTCCGGCACGCCCGTGGTGCGTACGGCGGTGCTGCAGAAGTACCCCGCGATCGCGCCGATCGTCGACCAGATCTCGCGCCGTCTCAGCGATCAGGTGTTGCAGGATCTCAACGGCCGCGTCGACATCGACGGTGAGGACCCGGCCACCGTCGCCGCCGACTGGCTCCGTGCGCAGCATCTGATCCGGTGACGCCGATCGTCCGGAGTGCGGCGGCGCACCGCTGCTCGCGCCCGACCCCCACCCCGCCGTAGCCCAGAGTGGGACAGGTATGCAGAATGTGATGCAGTTCACCGGGTTTGTCGGATAACTTCGACGCGAGGTGATGGCAGCGGCGAGGAGGCGGCACGTGGCGTACAGGTCCGGGAGGCGGATCATGGCCGCGCTGACGGCGATGGTGTGCGCGACGACGGTTGCGGGCTGCGGCTCGTCGGGCGGCAAGCCCATCGTCAGTGTGTACGTCCCCGCCGACAGCACGAAGACGGTGCAGGAGGTCGCGGGAGCCTGCTCGACCGATCAGTACACGGTGCAGGGCTTCGCGTTGCCGAAGGACGCCGATGGGCAGCGGTTGCAGTTGGCCCGGCGCGTCACCGGCAACGATCACACGCTCGACATCCTCGGCATGGATGTCACCTGGACCGCGGAGTTCGCCCAGGCCGGGTGGATTCTGCCGCTACCGCAGGATCTGGCCGCGACGGTGCGGCAGAAGGTGCTCGGCGGCCCGCTCGAGACCGCGGAGTGGCAGGGCCGGTTGTTCGCGATTCCGGCGTGGACCAACACCGAGTTGCTCTGGTATCGCAAGGACTCGCTGGAGAAGGTCCTGGGCAGACCGATCAAGACCGAACCGAAACTCACCTGGGATCAACTGCTGACGTACGCCGCACGGAGCGGCGAACTCGGCGGACCCACCCAGATCGAGGCTCAAGCCGCCCAGTACGAGGGCCTCGTGGTCTGGTTCAACACGCTGCTCGAGAGCGCGGGCGGCCAGATGGTGGCCGACGACGGCAAGACCGTCACGCTCACGGACACGCCGGCGCACCGTGCCGCCACGGTACGGGCGCTGACGGTGATGAAGGAGATAGCGACAGCGCCGGGCCACGACCCGTCGTTCACGCAGTTGGAGGAGGACCCGGGCCGTCTGGCGATGGAGTCCGGCAAGGCGATCTTCGAGATCAACTGGCCCTACGTGTTCGCCGGCATGCAGAAGGACGCCGCGGGCGGCGCGGTGCCGTTCCTCACCGATATGACCAAGTATGCGAACGACGTGGCCAAGCCGACCGATGCCGAGCTGCATGAGATGAACGCGGCGATCCAGCAGAAGTTCGACTTCGCGCCCTACCCGTCGATGATCGCCGGGCGGACGGCCAAGACCACGATCGGCGGCGTCAATTACGCGGTGTCGCGAACCAGCTCACATCCGGACTGGGCGTTCGCCGCCGCGAACTGTCTGACCAACGCCGCCGCCGAGAAGACCTACGCACTCGACGCGGGTACCCCACCCGTCCTGCCCTCGCTCTACGACGATCCGGACTTCGTCAAGGCCTACCCGATGGCGTCGCTGATCCGCTCTCAGTTGCAGACGAGCACCACCGCGGTGCGCCCGCCGACTCCGCTCTACCAGGCGATGTCGACGCTGTTGCAGGCCAAGTTGAGCCCGGTCGGCGCGTGGGATCCCGACAAGCTCGCCGACACCCTCGCAGACGCCGCGAACAAGGCCCTCAGCCAGAAGGGACTGATTCCATGAGCGCCGAGCCACGAGGACGGCACGCATTGCCCGACACCCGGGGCGGGGTCGCCGTCGCAGCGGAGCCTGCGAAGGCGGCGGCCGCCCGGCGCGGTGAATCGGCGATGTCCGAGGGCAGGCGGGCCGAGCGCCGTCTGGGCCTGATGTTGATCGCGCCGGCCGCCGTCGTCATGCTGGCGGTGACCGCCTATCCGATCATCTACGCGTTCTGGCTGAGCCTGCACCGGTCGTCGCTCGCGTACCCCGGACAAGACCGCTTCATCGGGCTGACCAACTACGGCACGGTGCTGTCCGACGGGTACTGGTGGCAGGCGTTCTTCACCACCCTCCTGATCACCGTGGTATCGGTGGTGATCGAGTTCGTGCTCGGCATGGCGATCGCGCTCGTCATGCACCGCACCATCTTCGGGCGCGGCCTGGTGCGCACCGTCGTGCTGATCCCGTACGGCATCGTCACCGTCGTCGCCGCGTTCTCGTGGTACTACGCGTGGACGCCGGGCACGGGCTATCTGGCCAATCTGCTGCCTGCGGGTAGCGCGCCGCTGACCCACCAGTGGCCGTCGCTGTTGATCATCATCCTCGCCGAGGTGTGGAAGACCACGCCGTTCATGGCGCTGTTGCTGCTGGCCGGCCTCGCGCTGGTGCCCGACGACCTGCTCAAGGCCGCGGCGATGGACGGTGCCGGCCCCTGGACGCGGCTGGTCAAGATCACCCTGCCGCTGATGAAGCCCGCGATCCTGGTGGCGCTGCTGTTCCGCACGCTCGACGCGTTCCGGATCTTCGACAACATCTACATTCTGACCAACGGCAGCAACAAGACCGGATCGGTATCGATCCTGGGCTACGACAACCTGTTCAAGGCGTTCAACCTGGGCGTCGGGTCGGCGATCTCGGTCCTGATCTTCGTGTGCGTGGCGATCATCGCCTTCATCTTCATCAAGGCCTTCGGCACTGCTGTGCCGGGCTCCGACAACGACGATCGGCGGTAGGGTCTATGGCTGGTTCCTTCTCCAACGCATCCGCCGGCCGCAAGGTCGGCTGGACCGTCGCCAACGTGCTGGTGATCGTGTACGCGCTGTTCCCGGTGCTGTGGATCCTCTCGCTGTCGCTCAAGACCACGGCCACGGTCGGCGACGGCGCCCTGATCCCCAAGGCGTTCACTCTCGACAACTACAGCGGGATCTTCGCCGGCTCGGCCTTCGTGCGTCCCCTCATCAACTCGATCGGCATCGCGGTCATCTCCACCGCGATCGCGGTGCTGATCGGGACGTTCGCCGCCTACGCCGTTGCGCGGCTGGCCTTTCCCGGCAAGAAGCTCTTTGTGGGCGTGGCGCTGCTGATCGCGATGTTCCCCCAGGTCTCCCTGATCACGCCGCTGTTCAACATCGAACGCGGGTTGCACCTGTTCAATACCTGGCCAGGGCTGATCCTGCCGTACATCACCTTCGCGCTCCCGCTCACCGTGTACACACTGTCGGCGTTCTTCCGCGAGATCCCGTGGGAGCTGGAGAAGGCCGCCAAGATGGACGGGGCGACGCCCGCTCAGGCCTTCCGGAGTGTGATCGCACCGCTGGCCGCGTCCGGCGTGGTCACAGCGGCGATTCTGGTGTTCATCTTCTGCTGGAACGACCTGCTCTTCGCGCTGTCGCTCACATCGACCAACGCGTCGATCACCGCCCCGGTGGCGATCGCCAACTTCACCGGTAGCTCGCAGTTCGAGACCCCCACCGGATCGATCGCAGCAGCCGCGGTGATCGTCACCATCCCGATCATCATCTTCGTCCTGATCTTCCAGCGACGCATCGTGGCCGGCCTGACCTCCGGCGCCGTCAAGGGCTGACGCCCGCACCGAACCGGCCACCTACCAGGAGCGAAACCGAAAATGGCAGACATCGTTCTCGACCACATCAGCAAGACGTATCCCGACGGCTCGCACGCGGTGAGCGACATCGACCTCCACATCGCGGACGGCGAGTTCGTCATCCTGGTCGGTCCATCCGGCTGCGGCAAGTCGACGACGCTCAACATGATCGCGGGGCTCGAGGACATCAGCTCGGGTGAGCTGCGGATCGGTGGCGAGCGCGTCAACGAGAAGGCCCCCAAGGACCGCGACATCGCGATGGTGTTCCAGTCGTACGCGCTGTACCCGCATATGAGCGTCCGGGAGAACATCGCGTTCCCCCTGAAGTTGGCGCAGCTGTCGAAGGCCGAGATCGATGCCAAGGTGACCGACGCCGCGCGCGTCCTCGATCTCACCGAGCACCTCGACCGCAAGCCCAGCCAGCTGTCCGGCGGACAGCGCCAGCGCGTGGCGATGGGGCGCGCCATCGTCCGCAGCCCCAAGGCGTTCCTGATGGACGAGCCGCTGTCCAACCTCGACGCGAAGCTGCGCGTGCAGATGCGCACCGAGGTCGCGCGGTTGCAGCAGCGCCTGGGGACGACCATGGTCTACGTGACCCACGACCAGACCGAGGCCATGACCCTCGGCGACCGGGTCGTGGTACTGCGCGGCGGCGTCGTGCAGCAGGTGGGCGCCCCGCAGGAGCTGTACGACCGTCCCGCAAACCTGTTCGTCGCCGGATTCATCGGTTCGCCGTCGATGAACTTCCTACCCGGTCGGCTGGGCGCTACCGGGATCGTCACCGAGATCGGCGAGATCCAGGTGGCGTCCGCGGGAGCGATCATCGATCGGGCGAGCGCCGCGGGCAACCAGACCGGTGAGGTCATCGTCGGCATCCGGCCGGAGCACTTCGAGGACGCGCGCCTCGTCGACCTCGGACAGCGGATCAAGGGCCTGACGTTCACCGCGAAGGTGGACGTGCTCGAGTCGGTGGGCTCGGACAAGTTCGCGCACTTCACCCTCCGCGGCGCGGGGGCGGTGGCCGGCGACGCAAGCTCGGCCCTGGCCGAGATCGCGGCCGACACGGGCACCGACTTCGCCACCGACGAGGTGGTTGCGCGCCTGTCCGCGGAGTCCAGGGCGACCCGCGGGGCGGATGTCGAGTTGTACTACGACCCGGCCAAGATCTCGGTGTTCGATCAGCACACGGGTGTCAACCTGACGGTGTGACGGTCACGGTGTGACCGCCAACCCGGCCACGAGCCGCGTTGCGAGATCGCGGTCGCCCTCGGTGGAGAAGCGATCCAGCGGCACCTCGCGCCGTCCGCCCGCGCGGACGACGAAGCTCTCCCGGTCGGTGTGCAGTCGCACCGTCGGCGCGTCCGGGAGGTCGACGAGCAGTCGGCCCTTGCCCTGGTCGGTCACGATCGCGGCGACGGGCGCCGACCCCTCGACCTCCAGCACCACCGTGGTGCCGGCAGGGGCCCCCAGCCGCTTGGCTAGCACGAAGCCCAGGCTCTCCGAGAGGTAGTCGGTGACGTACCGGGCTCCGGGGGTGTCCAGGCCACCGGGCCGTCCCACGGCGCGGCGGATGTCCTGCTCGTGCATCCACACGTCGAGTGGGCGATTGCGGAGCAGGGTGCGGATCGGCCAGCCGAGGGCCCCGAACACGCCGGGTGCGGGCGCCGCGGGATCGGTGGGTGGGTCGGCGAGCAGCGCTTGGTGGCGGCGTTCGGTGACGTCCCGGATCTCCGCGGTGATCTGGGCGCCGGTGCGAGCCCGGCGGTTGATCACGCCGATCTCGGTGAACGACCCCATCGGTCCGGTGATGTGCGGCAGCGCCGGC
>CAJCHX010000521.1 GCA_903970215.1 Acidobacteriaceae bacterium | reverse complement strand
CCTGCGGCGTGCCGGGGCGCAGTGACGTTGTTCGTGACCGGCTTCAGCGCGCAGTGCACCCAGCGCACACACCGAAGATCTCCACGGTGTGGGTGACGTCCGTGAAGCCGTGCGCCGCAGCGGTCTTGGCGGACCACGCCTCCACCTCGCGGTCGGCCACCTCCACCGTCAGCCCGCACTCCCGGCACACCAGGTGGTGATGGTGCACGGCCGAGCAGCGCCGGAAGAGTGCCTCGCCGGTGTCCGTGCGCAGGGTGTCGACGGTGCCGGCGTCCGCCATCGCCTGCAGGTTGCGGTACACCGTGGTCAGGCCGATCGATTCGCCTGCGGCACGTAGTGTCTCGTGCAGGTCTTGGGCCGACTTGAACTCCGACACAGACGCCAACGCCTGCTCGATCAGGCCGCGCTGCTTGGTCGCCCGCACGCCGGTGGCCTTTGCGCGCCCCACGTCGGTCCCGGTCATGCTCGCTCGCTCGCGTGCGCGACGGCGTCCAGCACGATGTGTGCCAAGTGGTCGTCCGCCAGCCGATAGGTGATCTCGCGGCCACGACGCTCGCCCTGCACAACCCCGGCGGTTTTGAGCACCCGCAGATGTTGGCTGACCAGCGGCTGGGTCACCCCGAGCGCCTCGACCAGCTGGTGGACGCACAGCTCGGACTGCAGGAGCTGGAGCACGATTCCGATCCGGACCGGGGCGGCGAGGGCGCGCAGCAACTCGCCGGTCGCACCGAGTAACTCGGCGGACGGCCCCAGCACCGGCGCGGGCGTAGGGTCTACCGGGCAACTGCTCGCGAGTTCTGCGGAAATAGGACACCTCCAGTTATCAGAAACGATTGTCATATGCGTCTGTCGCTATGTCAAGTGGGCGCCAGGGCGTCCATCCCCGCCCGGTAGAGTCGCTTACGTCGATTCAGCCCCCTACCGAAGAAGAGAAGTAGCTCGCCGTGGCCAAAGCAACAAAAGTGGAGACCGTCGCCAACTTGTGCAAGCGCAGGGGCCTGGTGTACCCGAGTGGCGAGATCTACGGCGGGACCCGGTCGGCGTGGGACTACGGCCCGCTCGGTGTGGAGCTGAAAGAGAACATCAAGCGGCAGTGGTGGCGCAGCATGGTCACGAGCCGTGACGATGTGGTCGGCTTGGACAGCTCCGTGATCCTGCCCCGCCAGGTGTGGGTCGCATCGGGCCACGTCGCGGTGTTCAACGACCCGCTGGTCGAGTGCCTCAACTGCCACAAGCGTCACCGTCAGGACCACCTGCAGGAGGCGTACGCCGAGAAGAAGGCGGCTAAGGGCCAGTCGATCGACCCCGACGACGTCCCCATGACGGAGATCGTCTGTCCCGACTGTGGCACCAAGGGACGCTGGACCGAGCCGCGCGACTTCAACATGATGCTCAAGACCTACTTGGGCCCCATCGAGTCCGAGGACGGTCTGCACTATCTCCGCCCGGAGACCGCTCAGGGCATCTTCGTCAATTTCAAGAACGTCATGACCACGGCGCGTAAGAAGCCGCCGTTCGGCATCGGCCAGATCGGCAAGAGCTTCCGCAACGAGATCACGCCGGGCAACTTCATCTTCCGCACCCGTGAGTTCGAGCAGATGGAGATGGAGTTCTTCGTCAAGCCGGGCGACGACGAACAGTGGCATCAGTACTGGATCGACACCCGCTTCCAGTGGTACACCGACCTCGGCATCGACCCCGAGAACCTGCGCCTCTTCGAGCACCCGAAAGAGAAGCTGAGCCACTACAGCAAGCGCACCGTGGACATCGAGTACCGGTTCGAGTTCGCGGGCAGCGAGTTCGGCGAGCTCGAAGGCGTCGCGAACCGTACCGACTTCGACCTCGGTACCCACACGAAGCACTCCGGCGAGGCGCTCGAGTACTTCGACCAACAGACCGGCGAGCGATACACGCCGTACGTCATCGAGCCCGCAGCCGGCCTCACCCGTTCGTTGATGGCCTTCCTGGTCGACGCTTACACCGAGGAGGAGGTGCCGAAGGCCAACGGCGGCACGGACACCCGCGTCGTACTCAAGCTGGATCGTCGGCTGGCGCCGGTCAAGGCCGCAGTGCTCCCGCTGTCGCGGGACGAGAAGCTCTCGCCCAAGGCGCGCGAATTGGCCGCGCAGCTGCGGCAGTACTGGAACGTCGAGTTCGACGATGCGCAGGGCATCGGCAAGCGGTATCGCCGGCAAGACGAGATCGGAACGCCGTTCTGTATCACCGTCGACTTCGACACCCTCGACGACGATGCAGTCACCGTCCGTGAGCGCGACACCATGTCGCAGGAGCGGGTGTCGCTGGCGAAGGTGCAGGACTACCTCGCAATGCGCCTCGCCGGCTGCTGATCCACCAGAACGCACGGAGCCCCGCTCGATCGAGCGGGGCTCCGTGCGTCTGAAGTTCCTATCCGCCGCAGGTGATGGCGATGGAGAACGACTTGCTGCCGGTGACGCCTTGGGCTGTGCCCGTGATGGTGTAGCGACTCCCGAGCCGCGTCACCGTCGCGGAGCCGAGGGTGACGCCGAACGCATTGGTCACCGTCATCGGGTTGCCGTCCACCAGGATTCCCAGTGCCGTCACGGTGGGCGGGTTGCCGTCCTTGATCGTGGCCGCCACACCCTTGAGGTGCTCCAGGCTCCCGGATCCGATGGTGAGCGTGTCGCCGGTCCGCGCGCACCCCGCGTTCTCGAACTCGGCGCCCTCGAGCGTCTTGCCCTCCACCCGCACGACGGTGCTCGAGTCGATGTTCGGGGTCGTGCACGCTGCTGTCGCGGCGACCACCGCGCCGACCACGAGCACGACCGGCACGAACCCGCTGATCTTCATTCGCGCAACGTTACCGGGCGTCACGGTTGGTCAGTTGCAGGTGACCTCCACCTTGAACGACTTGGAGCCGCCGAGGGTCTCGCCCGTTCCGGTGATCGTGTACACGTTGCCGTCTTTGCTGACGGTGGCGGATCCCATCGCGACGGGAGTGGTGACGACCGACAGCTGAACGCCCCTGGTCGCGATGCCCAGCTGCTGTACGGTCGGCGGGTTGCCGTCCTTGATGCGGCCGCCGAGTCCGCTGCCACTGGCGCTGCCCGACCCGATGTTGAGCATGTCGCCCTCGCGGACGCAGCCGGTGTTGTCGAAACCTTCGAGTGTCTTTCCATCGACTTCGACGGTGGTCTTCCCACCCATGCTGGCGACGGCGCTACCAACGGTGACAGCCGTCGTGGCGGAGGGGCTGGAGCTGCTGGAAGTGCTTCCGCCACAGGCGGACACGGTGAGAATGGATGCGCTCGCAGCGACGAGCGCCAAGGTGCCGAGGGTACGGCGGGGGAGTTCCATGGCTGAACTGTACGCGTGGGATAATCCCCTGTATGGCGAACGGTAAAGTGGTCTATTTCGACTCGCAGCGCGGCTTCGGGTTCCTCAACCCCGACGGTGGTGGGGACGATGTGTTCCTCCACGTCAACGACATCGACTTCGATGAGGCGCTGCTGCGTCCGGACGTCTCCGTGACCTTCGACGTGATCGACGCCGAGAAGGGGAAGAAGGCCGTGAACGTGGCCGTCGTCGGCGCACCGGCGGGTGGCGACGCCCCCCGGCGGCAGGCCGAACGCCGCGACCACGGCGACCGTCATGACCACGGGGGCCGGCACGACCGCGGCGACCGGCGCGAGCACACTCGGCCGAAGGTCGAGCATCGGCCTCGTAAGGAGTCCGGAAGTCTCGACATGCAGGGCTTCCTGGACGAGGTCACCGAGCTGCTGCTCGACTCGTCCGACGACCTCACCGCGGGACAGATCATCGAGATCCGGCAACGCTTCGCCGATTTCGCCTACGGCCGCGGCTGGGTCACGGAGTAGGCGCTTGTCGGAATTCGTCGCTGCGTACGGCCCTGCCGACGTCCAGCGGCGGGTGGTCGAGCCGCCCAAGACCGCAGCGCTGCCGGGCGAAGAGGAATGGGGACTGTTCGACGACCCGCGCTGGGTCGCGCCGCGGTGGGAGGGGCACAGCTCCGCTTTCGCGCGGGACCGTGCCCGCGTGCTGCATTGTGCCGCGTTGCGCCGACTGGCCGACAAGACACAGGTGGTCGGCCCGCGCGAGGGTGACACCCCGCGCACCCGGCTCACCCATTCGCTCGAGGTCAGCCAGATCGGGCGGGGCATCGCGATCGGGCTCGGTTGCGACCCCGACCTGGTGGACCTGGCAGGGCTCGCCCACGACATCGGGCATCCGCCGTACGGACACAACGGAGAGCGGGCTCTTGACGAGATCAGCACGCACATAGGCGGTTTCGAGGGCAACGCGCAGAACCTGCGGATCCTCACCCGGCTCGAGCCGAAGGTGCTCGACGGTGAAGGCAGGTCCGTCGGCCTCAATCTCACGCGCGCGGCGCTCGACGCGGCCACCAAGTATCCGTGGCTGCGACGGCGGCCCGGCGGCAAGTTCGGCGTGTACGACGACGACGCTGCGGTACTGGATTGGATGCGCGGCGGCGAGCACGGCCCACACGGCGAGCGCCAGTGTCTCGAGGCGCAGGTGATGGACTGGTCCGACGACGTCGCCTACTCCGTACACGACGTGGAGGACGGACTGATCGGCGGCCGCATCGACCTGCGCGCATTGGGGGCGCCCGATGCGGCGGCCGCGCTCGCCGAGTTCGGGGCGCACGAGTTCTCCGGTATCGAGGCGGTGGAGTTGCGCGAGGCGGCGCAGCGTATCGCGGCGATGCCGGTCGTGGCCGCCACTGCCGGCTACGACGGAAGTCTTGCGTCGTCCGTTGCGCTCAAGCGGATGACCAGCGAGTTGGTCGGCCGGTTCGCGTCCGCCGCGATCGACGGCACCCGCAGCGTCGTCGGCGAGCGGCCCGTGTGCCGATACGAGGCAGATCTCACGGTTCCGGCCTCGGTGCGCGCCGAGGTGGTCCTCCTCAAGACGGTCGCGCTGCAGTACATATATACCGCCGACTCGCATCGCACGGCCCAGCAGCGTCAGCGCGAACGGATCCACCGCGTCGCGGACTGGCTGGCGGAGAATGCGCCGTCGAGTCTGGATCCACTCTTCGCTCCGCAGTTCGCCGCGGCGGCCGACGATTCGGCACGGCTGCGGGTGATCATCGACCAGATCGCGTCGATGACGGAGTCCCGCCTGGAACGACTCGATGCCGAGATCGGTATCGGCCTGCGAGAAGTTCGCTGGCCGTAGGTCCTAGAATCGAACTCGTGGTCGGCAGAATCCCGGAGCGTGACATCGCGGAGATCCGCGACCGGGCGCGCATCGAGGACGTGGTCGGCGAGTACGTAGCGCTCAAACGCGCCGGAACCGGCTCCATGAAGGGGCTCTGCCCGTTCCACGACGAGAACACGCCATCGTTCCACGTACGTCCGGGGCACGGGCACTTCCACTGCTTCGGCTGCGGTGAGGGGGGCGACGTGATCGCCTTCATCCAGAAGATCGAGCACGTGCCGTTCGTGGAGGCGGTACAGCAACTGGCCGATCGGGTGGGCTACAACGTCAACTTCGAGGGCGGCGGTCCGAGCGTGCAACGCGACCGCGGCACCCGCTCACGGCTGGTCGCCGCGAACGCGGCCGCGCAGCGGTTCTACGTCGAGCAGTTGCGCACCCCGGAGGCGGAGGCGGCTCGGAAGTACCTGCAGGAGCGGGAGTTCGACGCGTCGACCGCCGAGCTCTACGGCTGCGGATACGCCCCGTCGGGGTGGGACACGATGACCAAGACGCTGTTGCGGCAGGGCTTCGAATTCAAGGAGTTGGAGGCCGCGGGCCTGTCCCGGATGGGCCAGCGCGGCCCGATCGACCGGTTCCACCGACGGTTGCTGTGGCCGATTCGCAACCTGGGCGGCGACGTGATCGGGTTCGGCGCGCGCAAGCTGTACGACGACGACAACCTGGGCAAATACATGAACACGCCCGAGACGACGCTGTACAAGAAGTCGCAGGTGCTGTTCGGCGTCGACCAGGCCAAGAAGTACATCGCCCGCGGTCATCAGGTGGTGGTCGTGGAGGGTTACACGGACGTGATGGCGATGCACGCCGCGGGCGTGCAGACCGCGGTCGCCTCGTGTGGCACGGCGTTCGGCGAGGATCACCTGGCTCTGGTCCGCCGATTGATGATGGACGACGAGTACTTCCGCGGCGAGATCATCTACACGTTCGACGGCGACGACGCCGGAAAGGCGGCCGCGCTCAAGGCTTTCGACGGCGAACAGAAGATCGCCGGCCAGACCTTCGTGGCCATCGCGCCCGACGGGATGGACCCCTGCGAGCTGCGGCAACAGCGCGGCGAGGCGGCCGTGCGCGACCTAATAGCCCGGCGCATCCCCATGTTCGAGTTCGCGATCAAGACGGTGCTCGGCGACTTCGACCTCGACACCGCGGAGGGCAGGGTGCACGCGCTGCGCCAGACGGTGCCGGTGGTCGCCCGGATCAAGGATGTCTCGCTGCGCGACGAATACGCGCGCCAGCTGGCCGGATGGGTCGGGTGGGAAGAGGTGCCGCAGGTGGTCCGTCGGGTCCGCGAGGAGGCTGCGCGCAACCGGCGTGCGGCAGCCGGCTCCGCGTCCGACCCGCGCTCCGCAGCCCGCGGAGGGCAGCCGCACGCGCGGGCCGCCGTCCGGGTCGCCGATCCGCTCGCAGCGCACGAGCAGCCGGCGTCGGGCACCGACGGGGGCGGTCCCGCCCGGCCCGACCCGTACGATCCCACGTTGTGGGCCCAGCGCGAGGCGCTCAAGTGCGCGCTGCAGACGCCCGCATTGGCGGGCACCGTGTTCGACGCGCTCACGACCGAATGCTTCACCCATCCCGCGTACGTGGTCGTGCGACGAGCGATCGAGGACGCGGGGGGTACCGCTGCCGGCCTGGGTGGCGCGGAATGGGTCGACACTGTCGGGCGGCACGTCGAGGGCCCCGAGATGGAGCGCTTGGTGACCGAGTTGGCGGTGGAATCGCTACCGGTGCTGGATGATTCGACGGCGCGATATGTGCAGGGCGTCCTCGCGCGGTTGCAGGAGGTGTGGGTGGGGGCCCAGATCGCAGACCTGAAGTCGAAGCTGCGCCGTATGTCGCCGGCGGCCGACGCCGATTACAACCGATTGTTCGGTGACCTGGTCGCGCTCGAGGCGTACCGACGTAGCCTGCTCGAGCAGGCAGTCGGGGATCCCGAGTCCCGGTAGCCCGCGGCTAATCCAAGTCGGTTTTGGGGGAGTACACCGTGGTCTCGGCGTCGATCTCGCGCATCGTCCGCATCTTGGGGTCGGGGTCGAGCGACTCGGACAGCCGGCGGCGCCCTACTTCGATGGCCTTCTTGGTGACCGGGCTGGTGGCGATCGCGCGGGCCGTGCGGTTGATCTGCTCGTACCGACGGCGGCCGGCCTTGGTGCCGAGGACATAGCCGGCTCCTGCGGCCAACACGATACGGATCATGGCCGGAATCCTACCTGGCGACCTCTCGATCGCCGGCCTGCGGATTTGATGAGAGACGGCGGCAGTGTGTTCCGTCATGTAACGAATCGTCGTAGCGTGCGATTAGCGGTGTGAATCCCATCCCTTTGAAAGAACGGAATCTCGAATGAAATCGAGGAAGTTCGGCGCTGCAGCGCTGGCGACCGTGGCGATCGCCGCCACCGTTGCCGGATGTGGCAAGTCCACGAGCGGAGTGCAGCCCGTCTCCTTCACGCCCGTGGTCGGCGACAGCTTCACGGGCAACGTGAGCGCGCCACAGACCGGAGGTGTTCCGGTACCGCCGTCCGGCGTCACGATGATCGGCAATCCCATTGCCGCACAGGCGGTTGCGAACTCAGGACTCCCGCAAGGGACCGTCACATCCACGTTGGGCAACACCACCGTGTACTACCCTCCGGCTCCTGCGATCCCCGGCCTCGTCGTCCCGCCGGACGCCACGCCCACCCCGCCGGAGCCACTCGACCGGCCAGGCAACTACGTGCCGTGGTACTACCCGCAGAGCGACATCAGCGTGTATCAGCAGGTGTGTAACACCGGCGGCTGGCGGTCGTGGCGGGCCAGCTCGCAGATCCAGGCGCAGGCCTGCTGGTCGATGTACGGCCGGCAGCTGGGCGTGCGGCCGTGGTACCCCGGCGACCGCGGGCCGCGGCCCTGGGACGGGCCCAGCTACCCGCGTCCGTGGTGGGACAGGGCCCACTGGCACGCCGACGACCCGGTGGTGTGGGTCTACCCGCAGGGTTGGAACCAACCGCGGCCGCAGCCGATCGTCAACGTGTCGGTGACCATCAACATCGGTGGCAACCCGCAGGCGCACCCGGATCCCAAGAACCCTGCGCCGTACTACCCGGTCTGGGCCGTCACGCCGGGCGCCGCTGTGGCGGTGGCAGGCCAGGAGAAGATCGTGCCTCCGTTGCTCCCCGCGTATACGACGTCTGCCGGCGCGGGCGCGGGCGCAGCTTCGTACGTGGCGCCGCCCGTGGCCCCGGGCGTGGTTCTGCCCCCGATCTCAGCGACGGCGAAGGACGGCGGTTCGATCGCGCTACCCGGCCAGAAGGTCGTCGGTAACGTCAACACGAACGCCAACATCACCACCCCGGTCTTCGCGGCGGGTACCGGTGCCGGTGCATCGCTCGGTACCACTCCCGCGCCCGTCCCGGGTGCAGAAGCCAACGGTGGCGTCACAGCTGGCGCGACGGTGCCCGGTGCGACAGCGGGCGCGGGTGTGTCCGGCGTGGCCGGCGAAACGCATCCGGGCGGCCACGGCGCTGCGAACGGGGGCGTCACAGGTGCTGCGACGGTGCCGGGCGCGACTGCAGGTGCCAGTGCCAGTGCCGGTGCAGGTGCAGGTGCAGACACGGGCTCGCGCTCGGGTGGCGTCTCCGGCGGCGGGGCTGCCGGAGCGACCGTGCCCGGCGGCTCCGTCGGTGGTGGAGCTGCGGGCGGTGCGACCGCTGGTGGCGGAGCGCCTGCTCCCACACACACTGAGGCGCCGGCTCCGGTCGTGCCCACGGTGAACGGCGGCGCTGGCGCTGGAGCAGGCGGCTCGGCAGGTGGCGGTGGCGCCACTGCGGGCGGTTCGGCCGGCGGCGGTGGTGCGGTCGAGACCACGCAGGCCCCGGCTCCGGCCGCTGGCGGCGGTGCCGGTGCGGGTGGCTCGGCTGGTGTCGGTGGCGGCGCTGGTGCGGGTGCCGGCGGCGGCCACGCTGGTGCTGGTGCCGGTGGCGGACACGCCGGTGGTTCCGCCGCAGGCGGGGCCACAGGCTGCA
>CAJCHX010000520.1 GCA_903970215.1 Acidobacteriaceae bacterium | reverse complement strand
ACCGTGTTCCCCGCCGTCACCGCGATCTACAACGGACTGCCGGGCGCGATCAACACCGCCGCCGACATGGTGATCCGCTACGGCGACATCCTCCGCCCCACCCTCGACACCGCTGCTGCCGCTGTGCACCTCGCGGCGACGTCGGTACGGTCGATCCAGGACCTGATCGAGACGTTGCCGGTATTCGGCAACACCGTCACGGCGCTGGCCGGCCGCGCCGACGCGATCGCCGGGTACCGGATCCAGATGCCGCAGCTGCAGGTCCCGTCCTCCGATCCCGCGGCGCTGTGCGCGCGGATCAACGCTCGCGCGCCGGGCGGCTGCTCGGTGGTCGACGGCGACGCCCAGGTCGCAGACATGAACCTGCTGCAGTCCGTGTATGCGGGAGGCCGACCATGAGGCGCCTACTCGCGGCGATCGCCCTGGCCACCGCCGCGGTCACAGCCACCGGCTGCTCGGTCAGCCCGGCCACGATGGACATCTCGAACCCACTCGTGGGACGCCACGATTACCAGATCCAGCTGCAATTCGCGGACGCACTCAACCTGCCGATCGGGGCGCAGATCACCTACACCGGGCTGCGGGTGGGTCGGGTGGCGCGGGTGTCCCTGTCGAACGCCGCCGCAACCGTCACCGCGCGCATCGACGCCGGTATCCGGCTGCCCGACTCGGTACGCGCATCCATCGTGCAGGACACGTTGCTGGGCGAGTCGTACGTACGACTCGAACAGCCGGCGGGCGCACCCGCCGAACCGATGCTGGCCGCCGGTGGCGTCGTTCCCCTCACCCAGACCACGCCGCCGCGGTCGGTCGAGGGCACGCTGACGGTACTCGCCAACTACTTCGGTACCGGATCGTTGCAGCAGGTCAGTTCGGCCATCGCGAAGTTCAACACGTCCCTGCCGCCGGACCTGACCCGGCTGACCAAGCTGTCGGCACAGATCGGCAAGGACGTAGACGGAGTGGCCGCGTCGAACGTCGAAGTGAACCGGCTGCTCGACTCCCTGGTCACCACCGGAAGCACTCTGCGCAGCCACAACGCCGACTTCCTGTGGGTCCTCACGCCGTATCACATGCGGTACTGGCACAACCAGGGTCTGCTGATGTCCAACGTGGGAAGCCTGCTCCCGGCTGTGCAGTCGCTGTTCACGGGTGGCTATTGGATGATCCCGATGATGGACTCCATCTCCAACCTGCTCGACCTCGTCACCGTGGACGGAGTCACGCTGGGTACCGCGATCCACAACGGCTCGACGCTGATCAACGACCATGTCGCACCATTCGTCGCCGACCCCCAGGTGAACGTCGACTCCATCGTCACGTCCGGCGGCCAGGACCTCGGTCCCGGGCTGACGGACATCTTGCGCATCCTGGGGGGTACCCGATGAGCCGGCGGAACGTGGTGTCGATACTCGGGCTGGTCGCGCTGGCCGTGGTGTCTGCGCTGTTGCTGGGGCAGCAGGGAGTGCAGTGGCTCCCCGCCCGCGGACAGTGGTCGGCGACCGTGGAGGTGACCGACGCCGACGGACTGATGGTCGGTTCGCGGGTGCTCGACCGAGGAGTGCAGATCGGGCGTGTCTCCTCGATCGAGGTGAACGCGGAACGTGTCGACCTCGGGCTGCGCTACACCGGGTCGGTCCGGATACCGCAGGATGCAGCCGTCAGCATCGAGAACCTGTCCGGGCTCGGCGAGGCGTACATCGCGATCCTCCCGAACAGCGGGTCCGGCCCTTACCTGGCCGACGGGGCGCGGGTGGCCGGCGTGCTCGACACGTCGAACGCGACGGTCGGCGCCCTCAGCGCGGCCCTGTCGAAGCTGATGCGACGGCTGGACCCGGACGCAGTCAACCGGATCCTCGACCGGGTCGATGCAGCGCTGCCGGAGGACGCCCCGACGGTGGCCACCATCGAGTCGGGCGCCAATCTGGTGTCGGTCGCGCTCCTGCGGCAGATGTCCGACCTGCGAGACATCCTCGCGTCCACCCAGACGATCGCGCCGCACGCCTACCCCGTGGGCCCACAATTGGAGGCCATGGCCGCTCCGCTGCGGCTCGCCGGTCACACCTACTCCGTGATGGCCGAGTCGACCCTGGCCCTCATGCACACCAACACTTTTCCGGACATCATCTCGGAGGGTCCGCTGGCGCTGTTCAAGCTGATCCAGACGTTCGAGGATCGAGTGGGGCCGGATACGCGGTATCTGGGCGCGCTGTTCCTACCGGCTGTGCGGGCTGCGGCCGCCCCGATCGCCACGATCAACCTCGGAGACCTGCTCGACACGGCGCTCGCGATGACCCGCGGGGGTGCCGTCACTCTGCACCTGGCCCCACCCGCCACTCCCCTGCACCTGACCCCACCCACCACTCCCCGATAGGCCGCCGCTCCCCCACCGGAAGGAGTCCCGAAGTGCCGCTCGCGCTCGATGACGCGCAACGGATGCTGGTCGACTCGCTCAGCGCATGGGCGGACCGCACACACCCGATCGCCGAGGTACGTGCCGCGGCCGACCGCGGCGAGCCGATGGTTCCCGCCGATTCGCCGGCGTGGCGCGGTATGGCCGCGATCGGTGTGCTGGGCATCGGCGTGCCGGAGCAGTTCGGAGGTGCCGGCGGACGGGTCGCGGACGTTGCCGTCGGCGTCGCCACCCTCGCGGGTGCACTGGCGCCGGGGCCCATCGCCTCGACCGCCGCCGTGACCGCTCTGCTGTCTCGATTCCCGGCCGCGGTCGCCGACGCGGTGTTGCCCGCGCTCGCCCAGGGGACCGCGCACGCCGCGATCGCGCTCGGCGGCGCGGTCACCGGCACCGTCCCGAAGGGCGGCGGCATCCGGGTATCTGGCGACGCCGGGCTCGCGGTCGGTGCCGACGCCGATGCCCACGTGTTGGTGCGTGTCCTGCTCGAGGAGCAGGAACGGTGGTTCCTGCTGCCGGGAGGGCATCCCGGCCTCGGGGTGCGACCGATCGGAGCGCTGGATCCGTCGCGGTCGCTGGCTCGGATCACGCTGTCCGACACCGTATTGACTGCCGCGCTCGAGGTCCCCGGCCTCCGTACCGCAGATGTGCGGGCATGGGCCGCCACGTTCGCGGCTGCCGAGGCAGCGGGGATCGCCGACGCCTGCGTCCGGATCGCCGCCGAATATGCGCGGGTACGTGAGCAGTTCGGCCGGGCGATCGGCTCGTTCCAGGCAGTCAAGGGCATCTGCGCCGACATGCTGTGCCGTTCCGAGTTGGCCGCCGCGCTCGCATGGGATGCCGGCCGCGCCGCGGACGACAGCTCTGGCGACGAGCACCCGCTCGCCGCTGCCGCAGCCGCGGCCCTGGCACTCGACGCCGCTGTGGACAACGCCAAGGACTGCATCCAGGTCTTGGGTGGCATCGGGTTCACCTGGGAGCACGACGCCCATTTCTACCTGCGCCGCGCCGTTGCGACCCGCCAACTGCTGGGCGGATCGACGGCGTGGCGGGCCGACACCGTCAACCTGACCCGTGCCGGGGTGCGCCGCCACATCGCCGTCCGCGCCGAGCTGGATCCCCGGGAAGCGGACGAGATCGCCGGTGTCGCAACCGGTCTCGCGCAGATCCCGGAGAGCGCGCGGCGAGCAGCCCTGGCCGCATCCGGTTACCTGGTGCCGCACTGGCCGCCCCCCTACGGCGTGGGCGCCGATGCCGCACACCAGATAGTCATCGATGCCGCGCTGCGTGACGCCGGGGTCGAGCGGCCCGACCTGGTGATCGGAGCGTGGGCGGCGCCGACGATCCTGGCGCACGGCACGCCCGCGCAGTCCGAGCGGTTCGTCTGGCCCACACTGCGGGGCGAGATCACCTGGTGTCAGCTGTTCAGCGAGCCCGAGGCCGGCTCCGACCTGGCGTCGTTGCGGACCATCGCGACGCGGGTGGAGGGTGGCTGGTCGCTGCGCGGGCAGAAGGTCTGGACGTCGTTGGCGCACCAGGCCGATTGGGGGATCTGCTTGGCCCGGACCGATCCAGAGGCCTCGAAGCACAAGGGGATCACCTACTTTCTGGTCGACATGTCGTCACCGGGTATCCGGATCCGCCCATTGCGCGAGATCACCGGCGACGAACGGTTCAACGAGGTGTTTCTCGACGACGTCGTGGTGCCGGACGAGTGCGTCGTCGGCGGCGTGGGCGGCGGCTGGCGCCTGGCCCGAACGACGCTCGCGAACGAGCGGGTTGCGATGAGCGCCGGGTCACCGCTGGGAGATGCGCTCGAGGCGCTGGTCGCAGACAGCGGTTCGGCGGTCGATCTCGGTACCGTGGGCGCCCTGGTCGCCGAGGCGGCCGGATGCGCAGCGCTCGAAGCACGCGCGGTGCTGGCTCGCCTCGACGGTCGCGACCCCGGCCCGGCGTCGAGCGTGCGGAAGCTGATCGGGGTCCGGCATCGCCAAGCCGTGGCCGAGGCCGCTTTGACGGCCTATGGGCCCGACGGGGCGGGATCGGGGCCCACAGTAGACCCGGTGCAGTACGAGTTCCTGCTCAGTCGTTGCCTGTCCATCGCCGGCGGAACGTCGCAGATCCTGCGCAACGTGGCGGCGGAACAATTGCTCGGTCTCCCCCGCGGCTGACCGGTCCCGACTCGAAGAGGAGCGAAGTCATGGATGACGCCAGGATCGCCGAAGCTGCACGGATCCTGTTGGGCGCGTACGACTCCCACACTCCGGTGGCTCCGCTGATCGACATGTTCCCGGAGGCGACGCTCGCCGACGCCTACCGGATCCAGCAGTGCCAGGTCGCGAAGTGGGTGGCGGTAGGCGACGCCGTCAAGGGCCACAAGGTGGGTCTCGCCTCGCCGGCCATGCAGCAGCAGATGAATGTGCACCAGCCCGACTTCGGTCACCTCACCGCGTCGATGTTCCACCTCGAGCACATGCCGATCGACACCGGGCACTGGCTGCAGCCGAGGGTGGAGCCCGAGATCGCCTTCGTGCTCGGTCGCCCGCTGCGGGGACCGGGCGTGACCGTGGCGGACGCGATGCGCGCCGTGGAGTTCGTGGTCCCGGCGCTCGAGGTGGTCGACTCCCGGATCCGCGACTGGCGAATCTCCATCGTCGACACCGTCTCGGACAACGCATCGTCGGGCGGCGTCGTCCTGGGGAGTCGGCCCACTCGGCTCGATGCGGTGGACCTGCGCACCGTGGGGTGCGTGTTCGCGATCAACGGTCGGCAGGTGGGGACCGGATCCGGTGCCGCCGTTCTCGGTTCGCCGATCAACGCCCTGGTGTGGCTGGCGAATACGGTGGGCCCACTGGGCACTGGACTCGAGCCCGGACACGTCGTGCTACCGGGTTCGATGACCCGCGCCGAGCCTGTGGGGCCCGGCGACACGATCGTCGCGGAGATGGGCCCGCTCGGCTCCGTGACCGCGCTCCTCGACCGACAGATCCTAGAGAGGGACAGCCATGAAGATCGTCATCGGTGACGTATGCACCGGCCACGGCGTGTGTGAGGTGATCCGCCCCGACGTGTTCGAGGTCGGCGAGGACGGGATCGCGCACATCGTTGCGGATGAACTGACCGAGGAGGACCGGGCAGACCTGGAACTCGCGGTGGCGCAGTGCCCGACGCAGGCGCTGAGACTCGAGGGATGACGGATTGGAGGGATGACGGACTGGAGGCTCCTCATCCGGACCGACGCGCGGTCACGACGACGGTGGCGTACCGCACCGTGATCGTGCCTCCCAGTGCGTCGACGGCGCTCCCGACCTCGGCCAGCACCGAACTCAGCTGCTCGGGCCCGAGCCTGGTCATTCCGCCGAACGTGGGGAGCTGGTCCAGCCATTCGTCCCGCGTGTAGTCCCGCTCCCAGTCGAACCGCCACCGTTCCGGCTCGTCGAAGCCGCCCGCTTTGGTGATGCCGTCTGCAATGGCCACGAACAGCGGCTCGTACGCCGCCACGGCCGAGCCTGAGAGGCGGTGGCACGTCGGGAACGTGAGTCCACCCAATGCCACGCTGTCCCGGCGACGACGGCGTCGAAGGTCCGATCGCCGGCCTGCCAGTCCTCGAACGTGCCAGCGTCCACTGCAACGCCGGTGTGGCGCGCGAACTCCGCCATCCGCGCGTCGGGGTCGACGCCGAGCACACTGCACCCCGCGGCGCGGAATTGGCGGGCGAGAGTTCCTGTGCCACAACCGACATCGAGGACATCACGACCGGGAATGTCCGCCACGACTCGATCCACCAGGGCATCGGGATAGCGTGGTCGGGTGCGGTCGTAGCGCTTCGGGTCCACGCCGAACGATTCGGCGATTCCCCGCTGGCGATGTATGTCCGGTGCGGTCACGGCAGTGCCCTTCGGTGGAGCCGCGAGACCGAACGGCCCCGCAGATCCACCGTACTGCCGGTGGTCGGCGCTCGGCCGGGTCGGCGAGTACATCGGCGCAGCGTTCAGTTCAGAACGGCGGTGGCCCGTCGGGTTCCCGGCCGGCGTCCACGTCACGTCGCCGCCGGATCTGCCGGTTCTGCTCCCGCAGCCGCTCGCGTTCAGCATTGCGCCGCTCCGCGCGGCCCGGTTCGCCGTCGGGATTCTTCGGCTCAGTGGCAGGTTGGCGGGCCGGCTGCCACACCAGATCATCAAGGGCCGGAAAGTGATCCGTTCCGTGCTCCAGGCCGGTGAGATATCGATTGCCGGTCGGGTCGATCCACTCCACCGTGCCGTCGGCCAAGACATCCGAGAGCCACCCCGAATCGGTCTTGATTCGATGATGAAAACCGCAGAGCGGCACCATATTTCCCACCGCAGTCGGCCCGCCTGCCGTAGGATCGCGATGGTTGTATTCCACTACGTGGTCGGCCTGGCACTTCACCGCTGGAACGCTGCAGTGCGGGAATACACACGTGTGGTAGCGCAGCCGCATCACCATCAACTGTGCCCCGGTAGGCCGGTACCCCGACCCCGCCGCCGCGGCCACGGTACCGTCCGCGCGCCGACGCCCTAGCGGCCGCACGCGCGTCCGGCAGCGCCGCAGCATCCCCCGCGCGGCATCCGCGGTCACCACGGTGTCGGCCAGCAACCCGCCGCTCGCGAGGACCGTGGCCGGTAGGTCGTCGGCACCACGCAAGGTGGTCTCGTTGAGCACGACCACCACGTCCGCCTTCGGCGTGGGTGCCACGGCTCCGGTCCGCGGCCTGCGCTCACGCTGCTCGCATCCCTCCCGGCCGCACTCGCAGCCCAGCGATACGAAGCCGTCGACCAGGGCGATGAGCGCCGCCACCTCCCGCTCGGGCAGGCTGCGCCCGTCCTTTCGGCACACGGAGCCCGCGACCTGCTCGATCGCTGTGCCCAGTCGCTCCGCGACCGGGCGTTCCATCAGCGCGTCGACAGCGACCATCCCGTTGGGCAGCGGCGTGAATGCCAGGTATGGCTTACGGCCGGGAGGTTGCTCCAGCCGGGCGTCGGGGTCGATCTCCGCGACCAGCCGCGCGGCCGCCGAACGGACCGCCCGCACGGTCATCGCCGCGCCCTCCTTCGACAACCGGGCCCGAAGCCGCTCGGTGATCCGGGTGTCGAACGCTGCCACCAGCTCCGGGTCCATGATCGCCTTCGACTGCGCAACCACGGCCTTCGCCTGGGCCAGGGTCAACAGGCCGGCGCGCATCAACCCGAGCACACCGGGGACCCGCTCGCGCAGGTCAGCGGCCCGCTCGAGGGCGTACCCGGCCGCGCCGCGGGTCAACCCCGCTGCCGCTCCCACCTCGGCCTGCACCACGTCACAGTCGTCGACGAACCCCCATTCGGCCGCATCCGAGGCGCGACCTACGTGCTCGTCGTGTCGGATCCGGTACACCTCCGACACCGCCGCCTCGATTCCGGCCTCCCATCGATTGACCGCGCACCGCGACTCCCGGATGAACCTGAGCAACCCCCCGACATCGCCGGGGAGGTCCTCGAAGCCATCTGGCAGCGCCGCACGCACCGGCCCCTGAAGTTCGAATCCGCCGACAACATCGTTCATACATTCGATAGTAATGTCGTGTCCATGCATCGTCAAGTACTAGTCAAGGAAGCGTCAAATCAGGTCGAAGTCGCCTATCCCACGCCCACCCGAGTCCCTGCCAGTTCGACGGCGATCGAGATGATCATGTCCTCCTGCCCGCCGACGTAGCCCCGGCGTCCGCACTCGTAGAGGATCTCGTGCGCCGGGACTCCGTACCGCTGCGCGGCGCGTTCCGCATGCAGCAGGAACGACGAGTACACGCCCGCGAAGCCCTGCACGATCGACGAGCGGTCCATGACGGGCAGTCGCGTGATGTACGGCTTGACCACATCCTCGGCGGCTGCCATCAGAGCGTCCTTGTCCACTCCGGTGCGCACCCCCAACTTCTCGAACGTCGCGGCGAGCACCTCGGTCGGCGAATTGCCCGCTCCCGCACCGAGTGCCAGCAGCGAGCCATCGATCTGCCGCGCCCCGGCCCGATACGCGATCACCGAGTTGGCGACACCGAAGCTGAGGTTCTGGTGCCCGTGGTAGCCGACCTCGGCGTCCTCGCTGAGCTCCGCGACCAGCGCTGCGACGCGCTCGCCCGCTGCCTCGAGGATCAGGGCACCGGCGCTGTCCACCACGTACACGCACTGGCACCCGGCATCGGCCATGATCCTGGCCTGCCGGGCCAGTGCCTCGGGCGTCGACATGTGCGACAGCATCAGGAATCCCACGGTCTCGAGCCCCAGGTCCCGCGCGGCGCCGAAGTGCTGAATCGACACGTCCGCTTCGGTGCAATGGGTGGCGATTCGAACGGCGCCCGCGCCGAGATCCGCCGCTGCGCGCAGGTCGGCGACGGTGCCGAGACCGGGCAGCATCAACACGGCGATCGTGGCGCGGTGCGCCTCGTCGACTGCTGCCGCGATCAGCGTGCGCTCGTCCACCAGCGAGAACCCGTAGTTGAACGTGGAGCCGCCCAGTCCGTCACCGTGCGTCACCTCGATCAATGAGACACCGGCGTCATCGAGCGCGCGCACGGTGTCGCGCACGTTCTGCTCCGTGAACCGGTGCGCCATGGCGTGGCTGCCGTCGCGCAACGACGTATCGACGATCCGGACGTCCCGGTCGGGATCGGTCCACAAAGTTCCGTTGATTCCGCTCATGCCGTCACCGCCCTCCGGCCCAGGATGCGCTCGGCCAGCAACTGGCCGGTCCGCGCGGCCGCGGCAGTCATGATGTCGAGATTGCCGGCGTATGTGGGCAGGTAGTCGCCGTTTCCGGCAACCTCGAGGAACACGGCCACACGGGCGCGGTCCTTCCCGTCGGCGCCCTCCCAGCCGACGCGCGGCTCGTCGTACTGCGGCTCCGTCTTGAGGGTGTAGCCCGGGACGTAGGCTTGGACGTCGGCGACCATGGCGTGGATCGACGCGGTGATCGCGTCCCGGTCGGCGTCGGGGTCGATCGCGCAGAACACGGTGTCGCGCATGATCATCGGCGGTTCCACCGGGTTGATGATGATGATCGCCTTGCCGCGCGTCGCGCCGCCTACGTGCTCGATGGCACGCGCGGTGGTCTCGGTGAACTCGTCGATATTCGCGCGCGTACCAGGGCCTGCCGAGCGCGACGCCACCGACGCCACGATCTCGGCATAGTCGACCGGTGTCACGCGGCTCACCGCATGCACGATCGGGATCGTGGCCTGGCCGCCACAGGTGATCATGTTGACGTTGGCGGCGTCGAGCTGATCGCCGATGGTCACCACCGGACATGTCAACGGTCCGATCGCCGCGGGCGTCAGGTCGACCGCCGTGATGCCCGCGGCTGCGTATCGCGGCGCGTTCGCGAGATGCGCTTTCGCAGATGTCGCCTCGAACACCAGATCTGGAAGCTCCGGTCTGGCGAGCAGCCAGTCGACGCCCTCCGCTGAGGTCTCGATCCCCTGTGCCCGGGCGTACGCCAACCCGTCGGAGGTCGGGTCGACACCCACCATGTATCGGACGTCTATCGTCGGCGTCCGTTGGAGTTTCGCCAAGAGGTCGGTCCCGATGTTGCCTGGCCCGACGATGGCCGCGACCACCGCCCCCGCCTGTTGTTCCGTCATAGCTCGACCCTGCGCCGCCGGCGAGGCACACTCAACACATGTGTCCCGCTGAGCGGAACGATGGTGTACTCGTCTCCCGTATCGCCGCCCTGCTCACCGCCTTCTCGCCCGGCGACGATGCCCTCGGCGTCTCGGAACTCGCCCGCCGCACCGGCCTGCCCAAGTCCAGCGTGCACCGACTCACGGTTCACCTCTGCCAAGTCGGGTTACTGGAGCGGTCCGGCACGGCACTCCGGTTGGGCCTCAAACTGTTCGAGATCGGTCAGTTGGCCACCGGGCATCGCGGCCTGGTGGATGCCGCGCGCCCGCTGTCGGCCGACCTCCGCTCGGCAACCCGGCACACCGTCCACCTGGCCCGGCTGGAAGGCGTGGAAGTGGTCTACCTGGAGGTGCTTCCAGGTCCCGACGCCCCGAATCTGCCGTCGCGAGTGGGCGGCCGGATGCCCGCGCACGCCACGGCCGTCGGCAAGGCCGTCCTCGCGTTCTCCCCCACAGCTGCCGTCGACGCAGTGATCGCGGGCGGCCTGTCACGGGTGAGCACCAGAACGATCACCTCCCCGGCGCTGCTGCGCCGACAACTGGCGAAGGTACGTGAGGACGGGGTGGCTTACGAGCGCGAGGAGTCGGGACGCGGCACGGTCTGTGTGGCCTGTCCCGTGCTCGACGATGCCGGCGCCCCGGCCGCGGCGATCTCGGTAGCCGGCTGGAGCACGCGGATGCGTCCGATGCAGGTGGCGCCCGCAGTCCGGGCCGCTGCGCTCACCTTGTCGCGGACGTTGGGCCCCGCGCTCACCGCCCCGTCGCCACCACCGACAGCTCATCGCGGGGGCGTTCGCGCCGAGCGGTCCGACATGTAACCCCGTCAGCGCATGGAGCCCCGTCAGCGCTCGCCCGGGACGCCGGGTGCCGCCGCGAGCCGTACGTGGATGCCCGCATCGTCGACGGTGACCGTCGCCTGGACCCCGAACACCGAACGGATGGTCTCCGCGGTGACCACCTCCGGCGGCGTGCCGCTCGCGGCCAAGCGTCCGGAGTCGAGGATCAGCAGCCGGTCGCAGAACATCGCAGCGAGGTTGAGGTCGTGCAGGGCCATGATCGCGGTGGCAGACGAATCCCGGACGAGCCGCCGGACCAAGACGAGCAGGCCGAGCTGGTGCCGGATGTCGAGGTGATTCGTCGGCTCGTCGAGAATCATGACGTCCGGCTCCTGCGCGAACGCCCGCGCGATCTGGACCCGTTGGCGCTCGCCGCCCGACAGCGTCGAATACCGCCGCTCCAGATGCTCCTCCAGGTCGGTCTCGCGGGCGACCCGGGTCAGCGTCGCGTCGTCCCCGGCGGATGAGCCCGACCACGCGCTGCGATGCGGCACCCGGCCCAGGTCGATCACGTCGCGCACTGTCGGGTTCTGGTCGGTGGTCACCGCCTGCTCGACCAATGCGATCCGGCGGGCTACCGCCCGTCGCGAGTATCCGCGCAGGTCGGTCTCATCGAGCAACACCCGTCCACGTGCGGGGCGCCGGATACCCGCCAACAGCCGGAGGAGCGACGATTTGCCCGAGCCGTTCGGCCCCAACACGCCCACGGTCTCGCCGGCGTCCGCGGACAAGCTCACCCCATCGACGATCGTCTCGCCGCCGACGCCCCAGCCGACGCCTTCGGCCACGATCCTCACCGTCGCCCCGTTCGGACGAAGACCACGATGAAGGCTGGTACGCCGACCAGGGCGGTCGCCACGCCCACCGGCACCTCCTGTGGCGCCAGCACGACCCGCGCCGCGGTGTCGACCCAGATGAGCAACACCGCTCCCAGCAGGGCCACGACCGGCATCAGGACGCGATGCCGAACGCCGACCAGGGCCCGTGCGACGTGCGGGAGGACCAGGCCGACGAAGCCGATCGATCCCGAACTGCTGACGACCACCGCGGTGATGAGCGCGGTCGCCACGAGCAGCGTCGCGCGGGTGCGGGCCACATCGACCCCGAGCGACGCGGCGGCGTCGTTGCCGAACGTGAACGCGTCGAGAGCGGCCGCCATGACCAGACACACGGTCAGGCCGACGGCGATCACTACTGCGCACGCCACCACCTCCGACCACCGGGCCGCGGCGAGGGATCCGAGCAGCCAGAACAGCACGCCGCGGGTCTGCTCCGGATCCGACGAGGTGAAGACGATGAACGACGTCAGCGCCGAGAACAGCTGCGTCGCTGCGACGCCCGCGAGTACCACCCGTTCGGTCGTGCCCCCGGCCAGGTGCGCGAGCAGAAGGACGATCCCGAATGCGACGAGCGCTCCCAGGAATGCGCCGCCGCCCATCCCCACGGTGCCCGCGCCGACGCCGAGTACCACGACGGTCACCGCGCCCATCGAGGCGCCCGACGAGACTCCCAGTACGAAGGGATCTGCGAGTGGATTGCGCAGCAACGATTGCAACACCGCCCCGCACACCGCGAGACCCGCGCCGCACAGCGCGGCCAGCAACGTCCGGGGCAGCCGCAGATCCCAGATGATGGCCTCCTGGATGGCGTCGAGTCCGGACGACCCGCCAAGCACCCTGGCCCCGACGGAGTGCACTACGGCGCTCGCACCCACCCCGGACGGGCCGATGGTGACGGCCGCCGCGATGGAGAGTGTGAGCACCAGGAGTCCGCCCAGCCACACGGTGGCGACGAACGCGGGGCCCCGGCCCACCGTCAGCCCGCGAGCCCGAGTTTGCGGAGACCGGCGGCGACGTCCTCGATGCCGTAGACGGTGCGGATCGAGGGGTTCATCTCCCCTCCGGTCACGATGATGTATCGATGGTTCTTCACCGCGGCCATCTCGCGGGTCACCGGGTTCGATTCCAGGTAGGCGATCTTCGCGGCGGCCGTCTCGGCGGTCTGGCTCTTGCGGGTGAGGTCGCCGATCACCAGGACCTCAGGATCACGGCTCGCGACCACCTCCCAATCGATCTGGGGCCATTCGGCTTCGGTGTCGTCGAACACGTTCTTCAGGCCGAGGCTGTTCGCGATGATCCCGGGCGCCCCGCAGCATCCCGCCAGGTAGGGCGACTGGGAGTTCGCGAACCAGAACGCCACGGTGGCCGTCCTGCGCGGGTGTAGCGACGAGGGTTTCGTCGGCTGCACCGACGCGGTGGCCGCCCTCACTCTCGCCTGGAGGTCGGACACCAGGCCGGTGCCGCGCGCACGGACGTCGAAGATCTCCGACAGTTCGGTGATCTCCTGATAGATGACGTCCAGAGTCAGGGGCGTCGTGCGCGAGCCGTCGCCGCCTGTGGCCGCCTTACCCTCGCAGTCCGCCGGGGACACATACGTGCCTACTCCCAGCCCGGCGAACTGATCCCGGGTCGCCAACCCGCCCGGACCGAGCGTCGAGGTGAATGAGGCCGTCACGAAGTCCGGGTCGGCGCCCAGCACGGCCTCGTACGACGGCGCCTTGTCGGCGAGCCGCGGAACGCGGCTGTTCGCCGCGGCCAGCGCAGGCAGGATCGGGTCGGTCCAGGTCGCGGTTCCGACGATGCGGTCGGCGAGACCGAGCGACTCCAGGATCTCGGTCGATCCCTGGTTGAGCGAGACGACCCGCTTCGGCTCGGACTGCACAGTCGGTTTCCGACCGCAGTTCTCGATGCTCACCGGGTAGCCGTCGGGGCCGGAGGCCGACGGAGGGCCGGCGGACGACGATGGCGAGTTGGCGCCACAGGCGGTGAGCAGGAGGGCGGCGCAGAACGCCAGGCAGATACGACGCATCGTTGACATACTCCGCAGGTCGGGGCCTGGAACGCGAAGCCCGCAAGAACCACTCGGCGGTCGCCGCGAGGGCCAGTAGGTCTTCGGACTCGGGTTCGCTCGGAAGCGGGCGCCTTCCCAGACTCTCGTCCAGTGGCGCGATGCCCGCCCCGTCCCCCTCACCGCTGCGCGTCAGTCCCGGATTCACACCGGATTCCCTGCCCCAGGCGGGGCGATCTGGCGCCTGGATCCTATCCCGCGCTTGCCTGAGCGGCGATGGCGTCGTACTTTTGCCTCGTCCCGCCCATGCGGGACGGCACGTATGCAGCGAAGTCCGGTCGCGAATCCGGCACTGTCCCGCAACGGTGAAGCTCCCTGTCGAGGAGATGAGTCCGGTCGCCTCGCACTCGCGTCTGAGCACAACCCCTCGGGTGAAGGGTGTTCGTGCGGGGCTCCGTCCGTCGGACTCGATGTGGCGCCGGCTTCGATGAACCTTCCTCATCCCTACCTCGAATAGGGATAGACATGAATAACGCCTGGTCCAAGATCGGAGAGGTCCGTCGCAGCCTCACGCCGCGCGAGCGGCGCAGGGTCATCGAGATGGCCGTGGTGATCCTCGCGATGAACGGTTTCGGTTGGGGGATCTTCGTCTGCGCGATCTTGCCGCACCATTTCCGCTACGCCGGGCTGGGGCTCGGCCTCGGCGTCGCGCTCACCGCCTGGACGCTGGGCGCGCGCCACGCGTTCGACGCCGACCACATCTCGGCGATCGACAACGTGACGCGCAAACTGATGGCCGACGGTGAGCGGCCGCTCGCCACCGGCTTCTTCTTCGCCCTCGGCCACTCCTCGATCATCGTCGCGGTCGGCGCCGGGATCGTGGTTGCCACGAAGGCGGTGTTCGGGGCGATGGTCGATCCCGACTCGGCGTACGAGACGGTGGGCGGCCTGATCGGCACAGCGCTCGCGGCCGGTTTCCTGTACCTGATCGCGCTGCTGAACCTGGTGGTGCTGTCGGGGATCGCCAAGGTGTTCCGGGACATGCGGCGTGGCGTGTACGACGAGGAGGAGCTCGAGAAGCAGCTGCAGTCGCGGGGGCTGATGTATCGGTTCTTCGGCCGCTGGATGAAGTCGATCACCAAGACCTGGCACATGTTCTTCGTGGGTGTGGTCTTCGGCATCGGCTTCGACACGGCCACCGAGGTACTGCTGCTCGCGGCGACCGCAGCGGCCGCCACGCAGGGCCTACCCTGGTACGCGGTGCTGGCCCTGCCACTGCTGTTCGCGGGCGGCATGACGCTGTTCGACACCATCGACGGCTGCTTCATGAACGTCGCCTACGGCTGGGCGTTCGCGCGCCCGGTCCGCAAGGTCTACTACAACCTGGTGATCACGGGGCTTTCCATCCTGGTTGCGTTCCTCATCGGATCGATCGAGATCTTCGGTCTGCTGGCCACCGAGTTGCACCTGAGCGGCGGCTTCTGGGACTTCATGGCCGACTTCAACATCAACACCGCCGGGTTCGTGGTGGTCGGGCTGTTCGTAGCCGTCTGGATCGGGGCAGTGGCCTACTGGCGGTTCGGTCGGGTCGAGCAGCGCTGGGGCACGGTACGGATGCGGCCGGGGCGCGAGCTCGAACTCGACGCGGACTGATCAGGCGCCCGTCGCCGGATCGGCGGCCTTGATCTCGTCTGCG
>CAJCHX010000519.1 GCA_903970215.1 Acidobacteriaceae bacterium | reverse complement strand
AGGTGGAACACCCGGTCACCGAGGCCACCACGGGACTCGACCTGGTGGGTCTGCAGTTCGACGTCGCCGCAGGTCTGCCGCTGCCCGGGCCGACGCCGCCGCCCACTCGCGGCGCCGCCATCGAGGCCCGCCTGTACGCCGAGGATCCCGCACACGATTGGCGCCCCGCCGCCGGTGCCCTGCACCGATTCTCGGTTCCCGGTGTGGTCTCCGAGTTCGCCGGTCCCGACCGCCCCGGCATCCGCCTGGACAGCGCGATCGCGAGCCGGGACGCGCAGGTGGAGGTGTTCTACGACCCGATGCTCGCGAAGATCATCGCGTGGGCCCCCACCCGCGCGCAGGCGCTCGCCATCGCAGAATCGGCCTTGCGGCGCAGCGAGATCCACGGGCTCACCACCAACCGCGATCTGCTGGTCCGGATCCTCGCCGATCCCGACTTCCAGTCGGGCGACTTCGCCACCGATTTCTTGACCGGGGATCGCCTCGCTGCGCTGTCAGCGCCCCTGCTGAGCGAGCGCGACCTCGCCGTCGCCGCCACAGCCGCAGCGCGGCTACTCGACCTGCGCGCTGCGGATGCCAGCCCGGTGCCACACATCGCCCCGGGCTGGCGCAATGTCGGAGCACGCACGTACATCCCCGAGTTCCACACCGCCGCGGGCGAATCCGTGAGCCCTGCTGCGGACGTCGCGATCGTCAGCGTGCTTCCGCAGTCGCGGCGCTCGTCCTCCGGCGGGCGTGGATCCGACGGCCCGATCACGTACCCGGTCGCCGTCGAGCACGACGGTGTGCGGCGCACACTGCACCTCACGGTGTATGACGGAGACGAGACCCTGGTCGAGGTGGACACGCCGCGCGGCGGCGTCGGCCTCACCCTGGTGCAACGGCTCCCCAGCGGAGCCCCGAGCGCCGCGTCCGGCTCGATGCTCGCGCCCATGCCGGGCGTGATCACCCGGATCGGTGCAGCGCCAGGCGATGTGGTCACCGTGGGTCAGCCCGTGCTATGGATGGAGGCGATGAAGATGGAGCACGCGATCAACGCGCCCGCCGACGGGACCATCGCCTCGATCTCGGTCGAGGTGGGACAGAACATCGACGCCGGGGCCGTGGTCGCCGTGCTCGAGAACGAGGAGCAAGCTTGAGCGTGAGCATGGACGTGATCGAATCCGACGAACGGATCGCACTACGGCAGGCCGTCGCCGATCTGGGACGGAAGTTCGGACCCGAGTACCTCCGCGAGAAGGTTCGCGCAGGCGAGGGCCCGACGGAGCTCTGGCGCGCTGCCGGCGACCTGGGCCTGATCGGCGTGAACATCGCCGAGGAGTTCGGCGGCGGCGGCGCGGGGATGTACGAGCTCGGCATCGTCGGTGAGGAACTGGCCGCGACTGGCGCCCCGCTGCTGATGCTGGTCGTCTCCCCTGCGATCAACGGCACCATCATCAGCCGCTTCGGCACCGACGAGCAGAAGCAGCGCTGGCTGCCGGGCATCGCGAGCGGCGAGACCATCGCGGTCTTCGCCATCACCGAGCCCGACGCCGGCTCCAACAGCCACCGCATCACCACCACCGCGCGCCGGGACGGATCCGACTGGATCATCAGCGGCCAGAAGACGTTCATCTCCGGCGTCGAACTCGCCGACGTGATCCTGGTCGTCTCCCGCACCGAGGACGCGAAGACCGGCAAGCTGCGCCCCGCCCTCTTCCTGATGCCGACCGATTCCCCGGGCCTCGAGCGCACGAAGATCGAGATGGAGGTGGGGCTACCGGAGTCGCAGTGGCAGCTGTTCTTCGACGATGTGCGGCTCCCCGCCGAGGCACTGGTGGGCGAGCCCGACGCGGCGATCGCTCAGCTCTTCGCCGGACTCAACCCGGAGCGCATCATGGCCGCCGCCGGGGCCGTGGGAACCGCCCGGTACGCGATCGGCCGCGCCGTGGATTATGCCAAGGGTCGCACGGTGTTCCGCACCCCGATCGGAGCACACCAGGCCATCGCACATCCGCTCGCAGAGCTCAAAGTGGAGACCGAGCTGGCAAAGCTGATGCTGCAGAAGGCCGCGACGCTGTACGACGCCGGCCAGGAATTCGCGGCGGCAGAGGCCGCGAACATGGCCAAATACGCCGGCGCCGAGGCCGGTGCCAAGGCGGTGGACAGAGCCATCCACACCCTCGGCGGCAATGGCCTCACCAGCGAGTACGGACTCGCGCAGATGCTGGTGGCGTCCCGACTGTTCCGGATCGCGCCGGTCAGCCGCGAGATGGTCCTCAACTTCATCGCCGAGCACTCGCTCGGCCTACCCAAGAGCTACTAGAGAGGGAAGCACGACGTGACCGACACTCTCGTCACCTACGAGAACCGCGACGGCGCGGCCTATCTCACGCTGGACAGCCCGCACAACCGGAACGCGATCTCGAGTCGGCTGCTCGCAGACTTGACGGCCGGCCTCGCCCGCGCAGCCGCCGACGAGGACGTCCGCGCCGTCGTGCTGACACACACCGGCGGAACGTTCTGCGCCGGCGCCGATCTCAAGGAAGCCACCACTCCGCAGGAGGCCGACCCCGAGTTCCGGTCGATGCAGATGGTAACGATCATGCGCGCGATCATCAGCTGCCCCAAGCCGGTGATCGCCCGCATCGACGGCCATGTTCGAGCCGGAGGGTTCGGACTCATGGGTGCCTGCGACGCCGTCTTCGCCTCGAAGCGTGCGACTTTCGCGCTGACCGAGGCCCGGCTCGGGCTGGCGCCGGCGATCGTGTCGCTCGTGGTCCTCCCCCACCTCCAGTCTCGGGTCGCGGCGGACATGCTCCTCACCGGGCGGACGTACAGTCCCGAGGAGGCCGCCCGGGTAGGCCTGATCACCGCGGCGGTCGACGACGTCGACGCTGCTGTGGCCCCGCACCTCGACATCCTGCAGCGTTGCTCGCCGCAAGGGCTCCGCGAGACCAAGCAACTCCTGTGGCACGATGTACTGGACGATTTCGACGTCCGTGCAGCCGAACTCGCGGCGCAATCGGCACGGTTGTTCGGGTCGGACGAGGCGATCGAGGGTCTGACCGCTTTTCTCACGAAGCGGCAACCCAACTGGGCCAAGTGACCGGCCCGGGATAGGTGAGCGGAAGGGGGCCACGATGTCTGGACCGGGGCACATCCGCACACCGCAGCAGGACCGGAGCCGGATCACCCGGCAGCTGCTGCTGGAGACCACGATCGCCTCGCTCGCCACAAAGGGGTGGGTCGCCACGACGGTAGGCAGCGTAGCCCGCACAGCGGGCGTGAGCCGTGGCGCTGCGCAGCACCACTTCCCCACGCGCGAGGACCTCATCACCGCGGCGCTGGCGTATATGGGTGAGCGCAGAATCGTGGCAGCCCGGAATGCCGCCGCGGCCGTTCCCGATGGAGCTGAGCGGCCGTACGCGGTCACCCGGTTGATCGTGGATTTCTACACCGACGATCTGTTCAAGGCGGCGTTGCACGTCTGGACCGCCGCCGCGAGCGACGAGGAACTACGCGCGCGGGTACTGCCGTTCGAGAATCGCTTCTCGCGTGAGGTGTTCGGCATCGCGATGGCGCTGCTGGGCGCCGACCGCGACGACGAGGAGGCCCGCCGCGCCGTGCAGTCCACCCTCGACCTCGCGCGCGGCCTCGGCCTGGCCGACCTGCTCTCCGACGACTCCGCCCGCCGCGAGCAGGTGGTCGAGTACTGGGGTCGCCAACTCGCCGCAGTGGCGCCGACGTTGCGCTGACGGCTACGCGAGTCGGCGCCTGCGGAAATCACCCGTTGCCGCGCGGGAGGCCCGGAAGTAGGCGCTCGGCGTTGAGATGCGCGATCTTCGCCTTGTCCAGGTCGGACAGCGGAGCCGATTCGATGAAGTCCCACCCCGACGTCCGGCCCACACTGTATGGGTAGTCGACCGAATAGAGGATGCGGTCCGCGCCGAATGTGCTGAGCGCCAACAGCAGTGGCGGAATGGTCTCTAGCCCGGCCGGGGTCAGGTAGACGTGCTCCTGGAGATAGGTGCCCACGGGCTTGGCCAGATGCCGGGACACACCTGTCATCACCTGGTCGATGCGTCCGAGGTAGAACGGAATGAGTTCACCCCAATGGCCCAGGATGATCTGCAGAGTGGGGTGCCGATCGAACACTCCCGTCAGGACCAGTCGCAACGCGTGGACAGCTGCGTCGACGTGCCATCCCCAGCCTGCGGTCGAGAACAGCTGCTCGACGAGCGGGCTGTGCTCGCCGACGTCCAGTCCGGAGTAGTACGCCTGCCGTACCGGCGCGGGCGGCTCGCCGGGATGCAGGTACAACGGCACACCCCGCTCGGCCGCCGCCGCCAGGATGGGATCGAACTCGCGCCGGTCGAGGTAGCGACCACCGGTATGGCCGTGCACCATCGCCCCGCAGAACCCCAGGTCGCGTACGCACCTGGCCAGCTCCGTCGCCGCCTCGTCGGGCGCGGGCGTCGGCAGCGTGGCGAACGCGGAGAAGCGCTCGGGGTGCCGGGCGATCGCGGCAGCGACAGTGTCGTTCACGTGCCGACAGAGCGGGATCGCCTGCGCCGGTTCGAGACGTTGAGCCCCGGGGCCGCTGTGCGACAGCACCTGGACGTCGATGCCGTGCGTGTCCATGAATTCGATCCGCCGGGCATCGATATCACCCAGGTAGGTCTGGAGCCCATCCTGCCGGGTCGGAAGGTTGTCGAAGCCTGGCCGCTGCTCCGGCGGCAGAGCCCGGTTGGCGGCAGCCACCTCGGGTAGGACCAGATGTTCTTCCAGCGCGATCACTCGCATGCGGCGATGGTAGCCCCGCAGGCAGGCCCCCCGTCAGCCCTTGCCGAGGTAGTCGGCCCGGTCTCCACCGAGGATCACCGCGTTCACGGCCCGCAGCTCGGGGTAACCGTCGAGGTCGGGATCGATCGCGACCACGTCGAACGCGTACTCCCGCGCGGCGGCGAGTACGTCGCCGTCGCGGGCCAGGTCGAGGCAGCTCAGGCGTCGCGCCATCCCGGACTGATCGACGCCGAGGATGTCTCCGAACCCGCGGTACTCCAGGTCGAGTTGCGCCAGTTCGAACCCGTCCACCTTCTCGGCCACCCGCGCCAACCGTTCGAGCGTCCGCGCCGACTGGCTCGCGGTCTCGAGGAGGCACAACCCGGGGAGCCCGCCTCGACCCACCCGGCCGCGGAGCTGGTGCAGCTGGCTGATCCCGAACCGATCGGCATCCATCACCACCATCATCGTGGCGTTGGCGACGTCGACGCCCACCTCGATCACGGTGGTGGACACCAGGATATCGATCTCGCCGTCCGCGAACGCCGCCATCACTGCGGCCTTCTCATCGGCCGGCAGCCGACCGTGCAGCAGCCCCACCTGGTGCTCGCCGAGCGGACCGGAGTTGATCTGGTCGTACATGTCCAAGGCGGCGACCATCTCGCGCTTCGTCTCGCCCCCGGGGTCGGCCCCCCCGTCGCTTCGCTCGCCCGCTCGGTAGGATCCCCCGTCGCTTCGCTCGCCCGCTCGGTCGGATCCCCCGTCGCTTCGCTCGCCCGCCTTCGTCCCGGCCGGACGGGCAGCGCCCGCCGTCCCAGACGTTCGCCGTACAGGTGCTTCGATCACGTCGAACGAGTAGTCGTCCTCGGTGAATTCGCTCTCTTCGCCCGGCTTCTCGTCGTCGAGTCCGATCCGCGGGCACACTACATACACCTGTCGGCCCGCGCGTACCTCCTCGTCGACCCGACTCCACATCCGCGCAACCCAGGCATCCTTGTCGGCCGGCACCACCGACGTCTGGATGCTCTGCCGCCCGCGCGGCAGCTCGCGCAGCGTGGACGTCGCCATGTCGCCGAACTGGGTGAGCGCCACGGTCCGCGGGATGGGCGTCGCCGTCATCACCAGCAGGTGCGGCGTGGCCCCGTCCCGTCCCTTACTGCGCAGCCGATCGCGCTGCTCCACGCCGAACCGGTGCTGCTCGTCGACCACCACCAGACCCAGATCGAAGTAGTCGACGGTGTCCTCCAGCAGCGCGTGCGTCCCGATCACGATGCCCGCCTCGCCGGTCACGATCTGTAGCAACGCCGCACGCCGGGCCTTGGTGGGCAGCGACCCGGTCAACAGAGTCACGGTGGTGGCCTGTTCCGCCGCTCCCAACTGTCCGGCCATCGCGAGCGGCCCGAGCATCCGGGTGATGGACAACAGGTGCTGGGTGGCGAGTACCTCGGTCGGGGCCAACAGCACGGCCTGCCGCCCGGCGTCGACGGCGCGGAGCATCGCGAGAAGCGCGACCAGCGTCTTCCCGGAGCCCACCTCGCCCTGCAGCAGCCGTGTCATCGGATGGTCCTCGGCGAGGTCGGCGACGATCTCACCGAGCACCACCTCCTGGCCGCCGGTGAGGTCGAACGGCAGTGCGTCCCGCAGCTCGGACTCGAGGTATCCGTCGCCGCCGGTGAGGGCAGGCGCGGTCGCGATCCCGACGGCGCGCGCCCGGCGCGCCAGCACCGTCTCGATCGCGATGGCCTCATCGAAGGCGATCCGCCGCCGCGCCGCGAGCGCGACCGCGCGGCTCGGCGGGCGATGGACCGCACGCAGCGCCTCGTCGAGCCCCATCAGTCCGTGCGCGGCGAGAAAAGCCGTGTCCAGCGACTCCGGGACGGGCGCCAGCCGGTCGAGGGCGTCTGCGACCAGCGACATCGTGGTCCACGTGGGCATCGACTTGGTTCCGTGATAGACCGGCACGAGCTCGGCGAGCAACAGCTCGAGCCGCGTGTGCTGCAGTCGACCTGTGCCACTACCCTTGCGTCCCTTGCCTTTTCCTTTACCAGCACCGCCCTTGACCGCGGGGGAAGCGCCGTCGAGTGCTTCGAGGGTCTCGCGCAGCGCCTCGGCAGGACTGAGCGTCTCGTCCGGGACCAACAACCAGTCCGGATGGGTCAGCTGGAGGTTGCCCTTGTACTGGCCGAGGCGACCAGAGAGCAGCACCCGCCGGCCCGGCACCATCACCTTGTCCATCGCGGCGAAGAACGACACTTCGTACTGCCTGACCTTGTTCCGCACCGTCATTCGGAACAACCTGGTGGGACCACCGCGGGTATTGCGCTGCCGGTAGGTGGTGGGCGTGGTGTGGACGATCTGTCCGAGCACCACCACGTCGTCGCCCACGCGCGGCTCGGTAGCTCGGGTCCCCTCGTCGGCAACGGCACCGCCCTCGTAGCGGAACGGGAAGTGACGCACCAGGTCTCCCACGGTGACCACGCCCAGCTCCGCGGTCGCGAGTTGGGCGCGCTCCGGCCCGAACGCCGCTTCGAGCGTGGTGTCCAGTGTGATCGGCGATCCGGTCATTCGACCCCGATCTCCATCACGCTGCCCGTCTGGCCACCGTGGTATCCCACCACCTCCACCTCGGGGCGGTCCCGCCGCAGAGCAGCCTGAATGCGGTCGGCGAAGTCGCCGTCCGCGGACGCCCCGAGCAGAACCGTGACCATGTCGCCACCTGTCGCCAGGAGCAGATCTGTCAGCGCTTCGCCCGCGGAGTACTGGTCCTCTTCGAGCACCACCACCTCGCCGCCGACCATTCCCAGATAGTCGCCGGGCCCGCATGGACCGAGGATGGTCAGTGCGTCCTCGGTGACGGCGATGACGGCCCCGCAGCGCGCGTTGGCGGCCGCCTCCGCCATCGAGAACGTATCGTCGGCGGCCGGGCCCGCCGGGTCGTGCACCGCGAGCGAAGCCAGCGCCTGCACCATCGACGAGGTCGGCAACAGCGTCACCAAGACCCCCGACTCACGTGAGCGGGCGGCCACCGCGAGCAGTTCGGCGGTCGGAAGTGCCCCATTGGGCATCAGCAGCACCTCGCGACCGGCGTACGCGTGCAGCGCGGCCTGCAACGTGCCGTGCGTGATGCCGTCGTCGCAGCGGACCACCTGTGCGCCCTCGCCGGCGAACAACTCGGCTGCGCCATCACCCGATACCAGCGCTACCAGCGCGCGCGGCGCATCAAGTAGCGCTTTGAGCGGTGCTGTCCCAGCAGCCTCCTGGAGGACGTTGACGGCGATACTCCGGAGTGCACCGTGCCCGAGCCCGGCCTGGATGGCGCGGCCCGGCTCGGTGGTGTGGGTATGCACCGACCAGGTGGCGGTGGGGTCGGGGGTGCCGTCGGCGACCACCACCACCGACTCGCCGAACGACTGGAGGTCGTTCCGGAGCCGGTCGGCCGCCGCCTCCGCCGCGTCGGGCAGCAGGTACATGACCTCGTATTCGGCATGCGGCCCGCGGGGCGGCGAAAGCGCCGCACCGTCGACGGGGACCCGCAGGCCGACCGACGCACCCCACGGCCCGACGGGCGCGGCGACGTGCGACACCGGCACGAACCGGGGCCGTTCGGGTGCTGTGCCACAGGTCACCTCGACAAGTGCGTCGAGGAGCACCAGCAGGCCGCGCCCGCCCGCATCGACCACTCCGTGTCGTGCGTTGACCGGCAACTGCTCGCGAGTACGCAGCAGCGCGTCGAACGCCGCATCGGCAGCGGCGCGTGCGGCCCCACTCAGGTCCGCACCCGCCCCCGCGGCCTTCTCGGCAGCGTCCGCCGCGGTGCGCAGGACCGACAGGATCGTGCCCTCCACGGGGTCGGCGACGGCCTGTGTGACCAGCCGCACTGCCGCAGCCAGGCCGTCCGCGAAACCTTGGGCGTCGATCCCGCCGTCAGCGTCGAGGTGGTCGGCGAGCCCCCGCATCACCTGCGACACGATCACCCCCGAATTGCCGCGCGCGCCCGACACCGCCCCAGCAACCGTGGCACCGGCTACATCGACCGTGGCACCGCCCGCAGCCCGCTGGGCACGCGCCGCCGCGTTCGCCGCCGCACGCAGCGTGACCAGCATGTTCGTCCCCGTGTCCGAGTCGGCTACAGGGAATACATTGAGGCCGTTGATCTCGTCCACCGTGCGCTCGAGCGCACGCGCACCCGCAGTCAGCCACACGATGACGCCCGTAGCGTCCAGCCTGACGACACTGTCGCCTGGGCCCGCAGTCATGGCGCCTCCCCGGAGATCGCGGTGGGATACTCGGCCCAAGCCTAGCCAGGCCCACCGACGGTTCTCAGCGGCCGCAGGACGCGGGCCCAGCTCCCGCGGCGGTTTGGCAACCGAAGCACAGGGCCGCTATGCTGGCAGGGTTGCCTCGCGCCCTGCGCGGGCCTACAACGCTGTTCATCTATTTGCGAGGAGTTCACGACATGGCTGCCGTCTGCGACGTCTGTGCCAAGGGCCCCGGCTTCGGTAAGTCGGTGTCGCACTCGCACCGGCGCACCAACCGCCGGTGGAATCCGAACATCCAGACCGTTCGCGCGCAGGTCGCGCCCGGTCAGACCAAGCGGCTGAATGTGTGCACCTCGTGCATCAAGGCCGGCAAGGTGGTCCGCGGCTAGTTCCGCATACCGATACGGCAGGCCCGCGACGAGCGATCGTCGCGGGCCTTTTCGTATCGAGGAGTCGTTCGTATCGAGGAGTCGCGTCGCACGGGGCTGCTCCCGTGGGTATCGGGGCGCGTCCAGGGGCGTCATTCGGTGCCGCACGCTGCACTGCACACGCCAGACAAACAGGACGG
>CAJCHX010000518.1 GCA_903970215.1 Acidobacteriaceae bacterium | reverse complement strand
AAGGCGCGCAGCGCCGAACCGGCCGCCGCACGAACCGCCGATGGCTCCGCGACCCGGCTCCCGACCCCGGCGGACGACGCGTGGATCATCTTCACGTCGGGGTCCACCGGCACCCCCAAAGGCGTGGCCGTCACGCATCGGAACGCGGCCGCCTTCGTGGACGCGGAGGCGCGCCTGTTCCTCCAGGGGCACCCCCTCGGGCCCGGCGACCGGGTATTGGCCGGCCTGTCGGTCGCCTTCGACGCCTCCTGCGAGGAGATGTGGCTCGCGTGGCGGCACGGAGCGTGTCTCGTCCCCGCGCCGCGTTCGCTGGTCCGCTCGGGAATGGACCTCGGACCGTGGTTGGTCTCGCGCGACATCTCGGCGGTGTCCACGGTTCCGACCCTGGCCGCGATGTGGCCTGCCGAGGCGCTCGAAGCGGTCCGGCTCCTGATCTTCGGCGGCGAGGCCTGCCCGCCCGAGTTGGCGCAGCGGCTCGCCGTGGACGAGCGCGAGGTGTGGAACACCTACGGCCCCACCGAGGCCACCGTGGTCGCCTGCGCTGCTCCGCTCGACGGGCACGGTCCGGTCCGCATCGGCCTGCCGTTGCAGGGCTGGGATCTGGCGGTGGTGGACGGCAGCGGGGAGCCGGTCGCGCAAGGCGAGGTCGGCGAGCTGGTGATCGGCGGTGTCGGTCTCGCCCGCTACCTCGATCCGGCGAAGGACGCAGAGAAGTACGCGCCGATGCAGACCCTCGGCTGGGAACGCGCATACCGCTCCGGCGACCTGGTCCGATTGGATCCAGAGGGACTCCTGTTCGAAGGGCGCGCCGACGACCAGGTCAAGGTCGGCGGCCGGCGCATCGAGCTCGGCGAAGTCGACAACGCGCTGCTCAACCTGCCCGGCGTCTCCGGCGCGGCAGCAGCCGTCCGCAAGAACGCAGCGGGGACGTCGATGCTGGTCGGGTACATCGCATCCACCGACCCGGACTTCGACCTCGCGGCGGCCCGCGCCCACCTCGCCGAGCAGCTGCCCGCAGCCCTCGTCCCCCGCCTCGCCCTCGTCGACGAGCTGCCCACCCGCACGTCCGGCAAGGTCGACCGAAACGCGTTGCCCTGGCCGCTACCCGGCGTCGACCTCGCGGACTCCGGCGACCTCGAAGGCACCGCGGCGTGGGTCGCCGAGAAGTGGAGCGGAATCCTCGGCGCCCCGATCGCAAGCGAGGACGCGGACTTCTTCGCCGAGGGCGGCGGCTCGCTCAGCGCCGCCCAGCTGGTCACCGCGCTGCGCGAGCGATACCCGGAGATCACCGTCGCCGACCTGTACGACCATCCTCGGCTCGGCTCGCTGGTCGAGCGACTCGACTCGTTCCGGCCTGCCGAGGTCGCGGAGCCGCGCGCTGTGCGGCCGACGCCGCGGCGCACCGGCGTGGCGCAGATGCTGCTCTCGATCCCGCTGACCACGCTCACCGGCCTCCAGTGGCTCACCTGGCTGGCGATCGCCAACAATGTGTTCGCCGCCACGGCACGTCCGAGCTGGGTGCCCACCTTGAACTGGTGGGTCGTGCTGGCGATGTTCGTCGTGTTCATCACCCCTATCGGTCGGATGACGATGTCGGTGATCGCCTGCCGGTTGTTGCTCTCGAAGCTGGAGCCGGGCGTGTACCGACGCGGCGGACCGGAACATCTGCGGCTGTGGATCGCGGAGCGGTTCACCGAGGCCTCCGGGGCCGCATCGCTGTCCGGCGCACCGTGGATGATCTACTACGCCCGCGCGCTCGGCGCGTCCGTCGGGCGCGGCGTCGACCTGCATACGCTGCCGCCGGTGACGGGCATGCTCGAACTGGGCGACGGCTGCTCCGTGGAGCCCGAGGTAGACCTGGCCGGGCACTACCTGGACGGCGACGAGCTGCACATCGGCGAGATCCGGATCGGCGACGGCGCGTCCATCGGCGCACGGTCCACGCTGCTACCGGGCGCGAAGATCGGGCGGCTGGCCGAGATCAGCCCCGGGTCGGCGGTGTTCGGCAAGGTCAAGGCCAAACAGCACTGGGCCGGGTCGCCCGCCGAGAAGATCGGCAAGGCCGAGCACCCGTGGCCCGACCATCGGCCCCCGCGCCGGACGTTCTGGGTGCCGGTGTACGGCGTGAGTTCCGTCGCGCTGGCGTCGTTGCCGATGGTGGCCATCGCCTCAGGGCTCGCGCTGATCGGCTGGACGGTCCGCGACACCGTCGACCTGAAGCAGGCGGCGCTCCGGGCACTACCCGCGCTGCCGGTGGGTGCGCTTGTAGCGCTCTTCGTCTACGCGGCGCTCACGCTGGTCGCGGTCCGGCTGCTGTCGCTGGGCGTGCGTCCCGGCTACCACGCCGTCCGGAGCCGGGTCGGCTGGCAGGTGTGGGCCACGGAACGCCTCATGGATGCGGCCCGCACCTTCCTGTTCCCGATGTACGCGTCGTTGCTGACGCCGATCTGGTTCCGCCTGCTCGGCGTGTCCGTGGGCAAGGACGCGGAGATCTCGACCGCGATGGTGATCCCTCGGTTCACATCGATCGGCGAGGGCTCCTTCCTCGCCGACGACACCATGGTCGCCAGCTACGAGCTGGGTGGCGGCTGGATGCGGATCGACGAGGCCAAGATCGGCAAGCGCGCGTTCCTGGGCAACTCGGGGATGACGGGACCGGGTCGGCGCGTGCCGAAGGACAGCCTGGTGGCCGTGCTCAGCGCCACACCGTCGAAGGCCAAGAGCGGCACGAGCTGGCTGGGCAGCCCGCCCGTGCGGCTGCGCCGCACCGCGGGGAGCACCGACTCGTCGCTCACCTACCACCCGTCCACGGGCATGCGGATCGCCCGCTCGACGGTCGAGACGGCCCGGCTGCTCGCGGTGTTCGTCAGCTTCGGGCTCGGCCTGGCGGTCCTGGTGGCACTCGAATACTTCGTCATCAACGTCAACTGGTGGGCGGCAGCGCTCCTGTCCGGTGTGACGCTGCTCGTCGCCGGTGCCTGCGCCTGCTGTATCGCGGCCGCCGCGAAGTGGGTGGTGGTCGGCCACATCGGCCGCGAGGAGCATCCCTTGTGGTCCAGCTTCGTCTGGCGCAACGAGTTGTCGGACGCCTTCGTCGAGTGCGTGGCGGCGCCGTGGTTCGCGCATGCGGCGACGGGCACCCCGATCCTCAATCTGTGGTTGCGGATGCTGGGCGCGAAGATCGGCCGCGGCGTGTGGTGCGAGACCTACTGGCTACCCGAGGCCGACCTGGTGACCCTCGGCGACGCGGCGACGGTCTCGCGCGGCTGTGTGGTGCAGACGCATCTGTTCCACGACCGGATCATGGCGATGGACACCGTCGTGCTGGGGAAGGGCGCGACACTGGGGCCGCACTGCGTGGCACTGCCTGCGTCGTCGGTCGGCGACGGCGCCACCGTGGGTCCCGCCTCGCTGGTGATGCGCGGCGACAACGTGCCCGCCAACAGCCGCTGGCAGGGCAACCCGATCTCGCCGTGGACGGCATCGGACAAGAAACGCAGTAAGGATTGAGCCGGTCCGGAAAATACAGCTGTGGCCGTCGTTATCGACGTATGCGCGTCGACGGAGCTGTGGAGCCGTGGTTCCGGCAGCCTTCTGCACCGACCGCTGAGCGCGCCGTGCGGGCGGCTGGACTGAGCCGGCCGCGCGCTCGCCTCGGCGGCCGCCTAGAACTCGACCTCGGGGGTCGATACCTTCAGGACCTTCAGGCCTGAGGGTAGGTGTAGAAGCCCTCCCCCGTCTTCACACCGAGCTTGCCCGCGTCGACGTAGCGGTGCAGTAGCTCTCGGGGTCCCGCGGGTAGGTTCGGATTCTCGGCCGCGTAGTGATCCTCGATGTCGAGCACCACGTCCAAGCCCACGCTGTCCATCATCTGGAACGGACCGGCCGGCATATGCCAGTTGAGCTTGAACATGCCGTCGACGTCCTCCGGCCGCGCCACCCCCTCGGCCACCACCTCGAGGGACTCGCGTTTGATGGCGGCCCAGACGCGGTTGAAGATGAATCCCGTGCTCTCCTTGCGAGCCTCGAACGGGTACACCCCGAACTCCGGCAGCACGGTCAGCAGTGTGTCGAGTAGTTCACGCGAGGTCTCGCCGTCCGACATCAGGTCGACCGCATTCGCCGTGGGCGGCATGTAGAAGTGCATGTTGCAGAAGCGGGCCTTGTCCCGGATGTGCTTGTCCATCAGCCGCGACGCGTACGACGACGAGTTGGTCGCGAAGATGGTGTCCGCCGGGGCCACCGCGTCGATCTGTCCCCACAGGGGGATCTTGATGTCGAGCCGCTCCGGAACCGCCTCGACGGCCAGCCACGCACCGTCGAGGGCGTCCGGTATCGAATCGTGCGCCTCCGCCGCGCCGACAGCACCCGAACCGCGCTGGTCGACCACCCCCGGCAACGTCTGTGCCACGTATTCGACCGCGGCGCGGGCCTGCTCGACGTTCGGGTCGTAGATCCGGGAGGTGCCGCCGCGGGACGCGAACATCAGGGCGATCCGGCGCCCGAGCGTACCTGCACCGAAAACGGCGACGGGGCGGTTCTCGATCTGTTCGAACGTGAACGAATACGACATCGGCCTCTCCTTGCTATCCACGCTGTTGACGCTATCGACGCTGTTGACAGCTCAGGCCGGGATCCCGGCGATCCCGGACAGCGGCGTGTCGAGGGTGGCCACGACGCGCACCGATCCGCCCTCGCGTCCCCCGCCGGGGAGTGACACCTCCAGGACCCTACCGGCCAGGTCCGATACGTAGGCGACGCCGAACTGGTCATCGATCACCACGCCGATCGCCTCGCCGAAACCGCCGGCGAGGATCTCGACGTCGCCACCCAGGGCACCCGCGGGCGGTAACGCGGCCCGGTTGAGCGTGTTCCCTCGGGGCGCGGCACCACGGTCGGTCCAGTACAGAAGGTCCCCGACGATCTCGAGGTCGATCGGCTCCGGCAGGTCGTGCCACAGGATCTCGATGTCCGACCGCGCGTCCGCGGATTCGCCGAAGGGCAGCTCGAGGCCGGCCCGGAAGATCCGTCCGCGCCCGCCCTTCGCGGGCCCCTTCTGGGTCCAGTACAGCTGCCCACGGCCCACGTCGACCGCCACTCCCACGCACTCGCCGAGCCACTCGTCGTCGCGGGGGTTCACGACGAGGTCCGTGAGGGAGGTTCCGTCCACCCGGACGCGACTGACCTTGAAGCCCTCGCGGTCGCCCCAGTACAGCCATCCGTCGGCCAACGCGAGCTGCTTGCCGGTGGTGATCGCGCCGGGAGGGACTACGTCGCGCCGACCGGTGCCGTCGACGGCGATCGCATGCAGTCCACCGTTCGCCGCCGAGTAGTCGAGGGACGCCTCGCCGGTCGCGCCGGGCCGCACGCTGGGCATCCCCATCGTGGTCCAGTAGACGACCCCATCGGCGATCTGCACGCCGTCGGGCGACGGCCCCGTGGCGTCGTACACCGCTTCCACCAGCCCAGTAGCGATATCGACGCGGTAGATCGTCCCGGTCCGGATCCCAAAGCACCAGCAACGCTTTGTACACCGCAAACCCCCATCGACTACGGTCGCCAGTAACGTAACCGATCCGAGGACGACGCTGGCGCTTGTCGGGAAAGGAATGGTGCCTGAAGTGGGGCGCAAACCGGCCAAGGCCCCCGATCGCGCGGGCCGACCGATCACCGCCACCGGGGGCGCAACCGGCGTGATCCGAGGCATCGACCCCTATCTCCCGCTCAATGGCAATGCCGGCTACCGCGTGTCCCGGTACGACCTCGACCTGGAATACCGTGTGCCGAGCAATCGGCTCAGCGGCCGCGCGGAGATCACGGCAGCCACACTCGAACCGCTCAAGCGCTTCACGCTCGATCTCGCAAACAATCTGACGGCCGCCAAGGTCTCGGTGAATGGCAGTCGCGTCGCCAGGTTCACCCAGCGCGCGGGCAAGCTCGAGGTCACGCTCGCCGCCGAGTTGCCCGCCGGCGCGGCGATGACGGTCACGGTGCGCTACTCCGGCAACCCGGCGCCCATCCGTGGGCCGTGGGGCGAGGTCGGCTGGGAGGAGCTGACCGACGGGGTGCTCGTCGCGTCGCAGCCGAACGGCGCCGCCAGCTGGTTCCCGTGCGACGATCATCCGGCATCGAAGGCCTCCTACCGCATCGCGATCACCACCGACTCGCCGTACCGGGTGGTGTCGAACGGCATCCTGGTGAGCCGCCGCGTCGCGGCCGGCCACACGACCTGGGTGTTCGAGCAGGCCGCCCCCATGGCCACGTACCTGGCGACCATCCAGATCGGGCAGTACGAATACCTCAAGGTCGCGGAGAAGCCGGTACCCATCCGGGCGGCGTTGCCTGCCCGGCTCACCCAGGACTTCGACCGCAGCTTCGGCCGGCAGGAGCGGATCATGCGAGCGTTCATCCGCTGGTTCGGCCCGTATCCCTTCCCCGAGTACACCGTGGTGATCACGGACGACACGCTCGAGATCCCGATCGAAGCGCAAGGCGTGTCGATCTTCGGCGCCAACCACTGCGACGGGACCCGGGATTCGGAGCGGCTGGTGGCCCACGAACTGGCGCACCAATGGTTCGGCAACTCGCTCACGCTCACGCGCTGGACGGACATCTGGCTGCATGAGGGCTTCGCGTGTTACAGCGAGTGGCTCTGGGCCCAGGAGTGCGGTGAGGCGACCACGCAGCAGATGGCCGCGCGTTATTACCGAAAGCTGGCCTCGTCGCCGCAGAGCATCGTCCTGGGTGACCCGGGCGCGCCCTTGATGTTCGACGACCGCGTGTACAAGCGTGGGGCGCTCACCCTGCACGCGCTGCGCGTCGAGATCGGGGACGCGAACTTCTTCGCCCTGCTGCACGACTGGACCGCGCACTACTGGCACGCCTCCGTGAGCACCGAGAATCTCATCAGCCTGGCCGCAGGCTACAGCCCACACCCCCTCCGCGATTTCTGGCGCGCGTGGTTGTACGAGAAGCCACTTCCCCCGTTGCCGGTGCTGCCCACTCGGTGACTGCCGTATCCCGGCCAGGTTGTCAGATGGACAGTTGTGTCCCTACAATCGTTGTGTGAATACAACGATCGGCGACCTCAGCGTGCGCCAGAAACGCCTGGTCCTGCTGACCTGCAGCCTCAGCCTGCTGATCTCGTCGATGGACACGACCATCGTGAACGTGGCGCTGCCGGCGATTCACACGGAGCTGCACGCGCCGGTGTCGCATCTGCAGTGGGTGGTCGACGTCTACACCCTCACGCTCGCCAGTCTGCTGGTGCTGTCCGGCGCGACGGCCGATCGGTTCGGCCGCCGGCGTGTGTTCCGGATCGGCCTGGTGACGTTCGCAGTCGGGTCGCTGCTGTGCAGCCTGGCCCCCACTGTCGGCGTACTGGTCGGTGCCCGGTTCCTGCAGGCCATCGGTGGTTCGATGCTCAACCCGGTCGCGATGTCGATCATCACGACGGTGTTCACCGATCGCTCCGAGCGGGCGCGAGCCATCGGCGTGTGGGGCGCCGTGGTCGGTGTGTCGACGGCACTGGGCCCGCTGGTCGGCGGGATCCTCATCGACGCGCTCGGCTGGAAATCGGTGTTCTGGATCAACCTGCCGATCTGCGCCGCGGCGCTGGCACTGACATTCGCGGTCGTACCGGAATCGAAGGCTTCGAAGGCCCGGGGCATCGATCCGATCGGGCAGATCCTTGCGATCGTCGTGATGTTCACGCTCGTCTTCGGCCTGATCGAGCAGAAGCCGATCGTGTTCGTCGTGTCCGCGATCGCGTTCGCGGGCTTCGTGTTCCACGAGCGCCGGCACCCGTCGCCGTTCATCGATCTTCGGTTCTTCCGCAGCATCCCGTTCTCCTCCGCGACCCTCACA
>CAJCHX010000517.1 GCA_903970215.1 Acidobacteriaceae bacterium | reverse complement strand
CGGTCATGCGACTCTGCTCGGGAAGAACATCGTCTCGACCTGGGTGAGCGCGAGCGTGGACAAGAAGATCAGGAGGATCGACAGCACCACCGACGAGTTCACCGCGTCGGCGACGCCACGCGGTCCGCCGCGGGCCTCGAGCCCCCGCAGGCCGGCCACGATGCCCACGATGAGCGCTCCGGACTCCGCCTTGGCGACCGCGAACAACAGGTCGGCCGGTGAGGAGAACGCACCGAACGACGACCAGAAACCGCCGGCACTGACGCCGAACTTCGCCACCGACACGGTGAGGGCGATCAGCATCGCCACGGCGACGATGGCGATCAGAAGCATGGGCGCGATCAGGACCAGCGCGAGCAGGCGTGGTGCGACGAGCCTGGCGATGGGGTCGACGCCCATGACCCGCATGGCGTCCAACTCCTCCCGGATGGCCCGGGAGCCGAGGTCGGCCGCGATCGCGGAGGCACACACGCCGCCGATCAGAACTCCCGTGGCGAGCGGCGCACCCTGCCGGATGATGCCCAATCCGCTGGCCGCCCCCACCAGCGAGTTCGCCCCCACCTGGTCGACGAGTGCCCCGACCTGCACAGACACCACCGCGCCGAAGGGTACCGCCACCAGCAGGGCGGGAATGGAGGTGACCCGCAACAGCGCCACCGCTTGGGTGACAGCCTCGCCGACCGCGAAGTTTCGCTTCACGATGCCACGGACGATGGACATCGCGACCGCTCGGATCAACAGAACGGAACGGCCGATCGTCGACAGGCTGGTGGTCACCACCCGAACGCTTCCATAGAGGGTCGCGGAGCTCACCCCCGGGACCGCCTGTGACGCCGCACTACTCGCCCGCATCTGGGAGAATGACCAGACGACATCGTGGTCTCCTTTCGCGCTGCGAACCGCAGCCTAGCAAGTGTTTGGTTGGGCAATGCGCGAATCCAAGTGATTCGCAGCCGCTCGGACTGCAGCCGCTCGGACTGCAGCCGCCGCGGCGGGGCCCTCGCCGGGGCGCTGATCCTCGGTCGGCACGACCGTCTCGGCGCGACCGGGACCGAAAATCAGATCTGTAACGCCATGGAAATGCCGCTGATACCGATTCCGTGGCGGTACGGCCGTCGCGATGCCACACTGGCCAAACTCGGTCCACCACAAACCTGGGTCACCACATACACGGTCACATCAGGCCCTCGGTATTTCGTCAACACAACGATATAACGGTCAGGAAGATATTCATGGCAATTAGTGCGGAACCCGCCGTAGGCGCTGGATTGCAACGATCTGTCGGCTTCTGGGGGCTGATGTTCGTTTCACTCGGCTCGATCATCGGGTCAGGCTGGCTGCTCAGCGCGCTCAGCGCGACGCAGGCGGCAGGACCGGCGGCGATCCTGTCCTGGGTGCTCGCAGCGGTGATGCTGACGATTCTCGCCCTCGTCTTCGCGGAGTTGGGCGGCGCCTATCCGGTGGCCGGCGGTACGGGGCGGTTCCCGTTCTATTCGCACGGCTCGTTCGCCGGATTCATCGCCGCGTGGGCGTCATGGTTGCAGGCGGTCGCCATCGCGCCCATCGAGATTCTCGGGGCTATCACCTACGTGGACAGCGTCTCGTGGATGAAGAAGCACTTCGACATGCTCAACGGCAACGGCCTGCTGAACTTCAAAGGCCTCGTCGTCGCCACCATATTGATGATTCTTTTCACGGCGATGAATCTCGCGGGCGCCAAGTTCATGTCCGAAAGCAACACTCTCGTGGTCATCTGGAAGACCGCGGTGCCGCTGCTCGCTGTGGTCGTGGTGATGGCCCTGGCGTTCCACCCCTCCAACTTCCACGCCGGCGGGAGCTTCATGCCGTACGGCTTCCATGGGGTGTTCGCCGCACTGCCGCTCGGCGTGGTGTTCGCCCTGCAGGGCTTCGAACAGGCCTGTCAGCTCGCCGGTGAGGCCAAGAACCCACAGAAGGACATGTCGCGCGCCATCATCACCGCGATGCTGGTCGGCGCGTTGATCTACACCCTATTGCAGTTGGCCTTCGTGCTGGGAGTGAATCCCGCGAACGTCAAGGACGGCTGGGCTCACCCGCTCGGACCGGCAGGCGCTGGGGACTACGGCGCCTGGTACACGCTGGCGCTTGCAGTCGGCGCCGGCTGGCTGGCAGTGATCCTGATCATCGACGCCGTCATCTCGCCGTCGGGGACCGGCATCGTCTACATCGGCACCACCTCTCGACTCACCTACGCGCTCGGCGAGATGCCGGAACTCCCAACGAAACTCACGAGCACCGACAAGCGTGGTGTTCCGGTGTGGTCGATCATCGTGTCGGCGATCGTCGGGTGGCTGTGCTTCGGGCCGTTCCCCAGTTGGAGCAAGCTTGTAGCGGTGGTCACGGGCGCTACAGCCATCATGTACGCGCTCGCGCCCGTTGCTCTCGCGGCGCTTCGCGCGAAGGACGGGGCTCGTCCGCGCATGTACCGGATGCCCATTCCCAGTGTGCTGCTGCCGATCGCCTTCATCGCAGCGAACATGCTGCTCTACTGGGGTGGCTACGACGTCACGTGGAAGCTCGACATCGCGTTGGTGCTCGGAACTGGGATCTACGTCGTCGGCGCGATGGCCAAGAAGACCATGGACGTGGAGAAGTTCCGTCACGGCTACTGGATCGTGCCCTGGATGATCGGCACCACGATCATCGGCTACTTCGGCAATTACGGCGTAGGAACCCACCCGGTGTTCAACGGCTTCATCTTCGGCCAATGGTCCGACCTGTTCGTCGTCGCGGTGTTCAGCCTCGTGATCTTCTACTGGGCCATTGCGGTGGCACAGCCGGAGTCGAAGGTAGCGGCCGCGGTAGCCAAGGATGCGCACCAGATCATGCACGACTCGGTCCTGCAGCTACCGATGGGGT
>CAJCHX010000516.1 GCA_903970215.1 Acidobacteriaceae bacterium | reverse complement strand
CGGTGGCGGTGATCGCCCAGCCGTGATCGCCGTCGGGGTCGGCGATCGTCTGCCGCACCCGCCACGCCCGCGGTAGCGAGGTGTCCAGCGAGAACAACTGCGGCCCACGGGCGTCCGGGCCGGTGTCGATGTCGTCGTAGTCCTCGTAATATCCGTCGAACGCGGCGTACCAGTCCACTTCCGGATCCAGCTCGTCGAGCAGGTCGTACTCCTCGTCGGCCACCAGCTGGACTCGGCGGAACATCGCGTTGCGGACCATCACCGAGAACGCGCGCTCGTCCGCCACGATCGACTGCGAGCGCCCGATCTCCGGAGCCGCCGCGTGCGCCTGCACCGGATCGGGCGACGTCATCTGCTCCCATTCGTCGACCAGCGAACTGTCGACGTACCGGATGAGGGCTCCCAACCAGGCGATGTAGTCGTCCAGCTCGTCCGTGCGTGCCGCGTCCGGAACCGTGTGCCGCAGAGTGCGGTACGCATCCGAGAGGTAGCGCAGGACCGCTCCTTCGGAGCGCGCCAGTTGGTACCTGGCGACGAAGTCTGAGAACGTCATCGCCCGCTCGATCATCTCCCGCACCACAGACTTCGGCGAGGGCGCGAACTGTGCCACCCACGGGTGTCCGGCCCGATACGACTCGTACGCCGGAAGTAGTAGCTCGGCCAGTGGCCGCGGCCAGGTGATCTCTTCGAGCAGAGCCATCCGCTCCTCGTACTCGATGCCGTCGGCCTTCATCTCGGCCACCGCTTCGCCCTTCGCCACGTTCTCCTGTGCGCGCAACACCGCCCGCGGATCGTCGAGTACTGCCTCGATCACCGAGATGACGTCCAATGCATACCCTGGTGCGTCCGGATCCAGCAGCTCGAGGGCGGCGAGGGCGAACGGTGCGAGTGGCTGGTTCAGCGCGAAGTCCGGTTGTAGCTCGACGGTGAGCCGGGCGTGGCGACCGAACTCGTCGGGCCGCTCCAGCCGCTCGACCACCCCACCTGCCTCGAGCGCTCGGAACAATGAGATCGCGGTACGGATGTGCCGCAACTGATTCGGGCGGGTCTCGTGGTTGTCCTCGAGCAGGTGTCGCATCGACGTGAAACAGTTCTGCGGGCGGGCGAGGACGTTGAGCAGCATCGAGTTGGTCACGGTGAATCGCGATACGAGCGGCTCGGGATCGGCGGCGACCAGCCGATCGAACGTGCCGCGGCCCCATGAGACGAAGCCCTCGGGTGCCTTCTTGCGTTGGATCCGCTTGAGCTTCTTGGGATCTCCGGCCGCCCTCGCCTCCAGGCGGGCGTTCTCGATCTCGTGTTCGGGCGCGGCGACGACGACGGTGCCGACGGTGTCGTAGCCGGCCCGCCCGGCGCGGCCGGCGATCTGGTGGAGTTCACGTGCCCGCAGGTGCCGCGTGCGCGTTCCGTCGTATTTGGTCAGGCCGGTGAGGTACACGGTGCGGATCGGCACGTTGATCCCGACGCCGAGCGTGTCCGTTCCACAGACCACCTTGAGCAGGCCCGCCTGGGTGAGTTTCTCCACGAGGCGGCGGTAGCGGGGAAGCATGCCGGCGTGGTGCACGCCGATCCCCGAGCGGACCAGCCGCGAGAGCGTCTTACCGAACGCGGTTGTGAACTGGAAATCTCCTATGGCGCGGGCGATCTCGTCCTTCTCCTCGCGTGTGCACAGCGGTAGCGAGGTGAGTGCTTGGGCGCGTTCGGCAGCCGCGGCCTGCGTGAAGTGCACCACGTACACCGGCGCCTGATGGGTCGAGACCAGCTCGGTGATGGTGTCCTGGATCTGCGTCGTCGAGTATGAGAAATGAAGTGGCACAGGACGAGTCGCGTTCGACACGAGAACGGTCTCCCGGCCCGTGCGGAGGGTGAGGTCCTTCTCGAAGAAGGAGGTGTCGCCCAAGGTCGCCGACATCAGCACGAACTGCGCGTGGGGCAATTCGATCAGTGGCACCTGCCAGGCCCAACCGCGATCGGGCTCGCTGTAGTAATGGAACTCGTCCATGACCACCTGCCCGATGTCCGAGCCGGCACCCTCGCGCAGTGCGAGATTCGCCACGATCTCGGCTGTGGCGCACACGATCGGGGCGTCGCCGTTCACCGTCGCGTCGCCGGTCACCATTCCCACGTTCTCCGAGCCGAACACCCCACACAGGTCGAAGAACTTCTCGCTGACCAGCGCCTTGATCGGCGCCGTGTAGTAGGTCCGCCGCCCCGCCGCGAGCGCGGCGAAGTGCGCGCCGAGCGCCACCATCGACTTACCCGACCCGGTGGGCGTCGCGACGATCACATTGCTTCCCGAGACCACCGCGAGCAGCGCCTCCTCTTGCGCGGGGTACAACGAGATGCCGCGGTCGGCGACCCAGCCGACGAACGCTTCGAAGACGGCGTCCGGATCGGCGGTGGGGGGAACGAGGTCGGCGAGGGTCACGGCGCCTACGCTACCGTCAGACACGCGTCGGCCCCGACGCTCGCGACCCCGCTATCCCGGCGCGTGGGTCTATATCGCGGACCGTTCTCCGCCGCCCAGTTCCTCGAGGACGGCGAACCGGGTCTCGTCGTCGCCGGAGATGTCGTCCTCGGTGATCCCGCGCCGCAGCGACTCCTGCAGGTCTTGACGAGTGATCGTCGCCGGGATGGTGGAGTCGAGGAAGTCGAGGAGCGCGTCCAGGAAGCGTTCGGGTTGCTCCCGAAACGGGAAATGCCCGGCCCCTTCGAAGAGTTCCAGCTGCGATCCCGCCATCGCGGCGTGCAGCAGCAGGGCATGGCTCACGGGGATGATGGAATCCCTGGTGCCCCACACGATCAGAGTGGGAATCGACGAGGTCAGGTAACACCGGTCCAGCATCGTGACCACCTGGCCGCGCCAGTCCACGACCGACCGCAGAGTTCGGCCGAAGGCGTGCGGGGACGCGAGCTCGGGCATCCGCTCGAGTGCGTGCACCAGCTCGGTGTTGTCATGGAACACGGTGAGGGGCACCATCTGGAACGCCCGCAACGTGAGACTGAGTGCCGGCATCGCCCCCGGAACCGCCAGGGCGGCCACCAGGTTGTCTGCGAACGGCAGCGAAAGCGCTCTGAGTACGGGGGAGACGTCGCGGCTGACACCGCCCGCGGACACCAGGATCTGCCGCTCGACCATCTCCGGGTACTGGTAGGCGAACTGCCCGGCGACGCCGCCACCCAGCGAGTGTCCGACCAGGGTCACCCGTTCGTAGCCGAGGTAGGTGAGGAGGTCGCGCATCCCGTTCGCGAACGCGTCTATCGAGTAGTCGGCGCGCGGATGGTCCGACAGGCCGTGCCCCAGCAGATCGGGCGCGATCACCGTGTAGCGCTGCGTGAGTCGCTCGAAGAGCGGTTCCCAGACCAGTGAGTTGTCAGCGATGCCGTGCAACATCAGAAGCGCCGGCCCGGCGCCCCCGATCCGGAACGCTCGCCGGTAACCATGAACGTTGGCGAACCGCAGACTGGTGGCCGAGGACATCACGCAACACCTCCTCGAGTCGGGTGCCGCTAATTGTCACCCGAATCATCGTCGCGCGCCTGCTGGGCGAGGAACTTTTCGAACTCGCTTGCCAGATCGTCCCCGCTGGGCAGCTCCTCGCCATCGGCGATCAGCAGTTCTTTGGGCTGCCCGGCATGCACGAACTCGTCGTACTGGGTCTCCAGAGCCGACACGACCGCCGCCACCTCGGAGCTCTGCTCCACCTGGGCGTCGATCTGCTCCCGCAACTCCGCGGCCGCCGCGGGCAGCTCTCCGTCGGGGAGCTGAAGGTCTACGGTGCGGCCGAGTGCTGCCGAGAGCGCCAGCGCAGCGTCGGGGTAGTCGTTCTGTGCCAGATAGTGCGGGACGTGTACCGACAGACCGAGCGTCTCGTAGCCCTTGTTGGCCATCCGGAATTCGAGCAACGTCGAGGCGCTGCCCGGCATGCGCATCTTCGCGTCCCAGGTGCGCACCCCTGCCAGCAGCGCAGGGGTGTTGCCGTGGCCGCTCACGTTGAGCGGCCGGGTGTGTGGCACCGCCATCGGGATGGCGTTCACGCCCACCACCCTTCGCACCGCGAACCGCTCCGCGAGGCCTGCGACGGCACTGATGAACGCTTCCCACTTCAAGTCCGGCTCGGCGCCGGACAACAGTAGGAAGGGGCGACCGGCGAGGTCCTTGATGGCGTACAGGTTCAGCTCCGGCGTGTCCACGGAGACGAAACGGTTGTCGTCGAACGTCATCGCGGGCCGGCGCGATCGGTAGTCGATCAGTTCGTCGGCGTCGAAGGACGCCACCAGTTCCGTGGTGAGGCTCTCACGGAGGTGCTCGCTGAGGAGCCGTACCGCGTGCCCGGCGTCGGCGAAACCGTCGAGAGCATGGATCAACACCGGCCCGTTTCCGTCCTGATCCGACACCGCCGGTGCGGGAAACTCCAGTTCGTAGATGTCCGACTGCTCGTCCACGTCATCCTCCTGCCTGTGGGAGTGACGTACAGCGTCCCACGTCAGGGCCGCTCACGCACTCTCGCGTCACCGATTGCAACGGACGGATGACGTTACCGATTCCCGGCTGTGACGGTTCCGCTGAGGGCGAACGAAATGCCGCCGGCCACCCGGGGGCCGTCCTTCGCCGGGCAGCGGTGACCGCCTGTCAGGAGACGTGGACCGACGGGCGGCGCTTGGGGTCGTGCTCGGCCTGCCGCAGCACCTCATGGCACACCGCGGCCACCTCTCCCGCGCCCTCCACGAGATATTTGCCCATGTTGGCCACGGGATTGAGCTCCGACCACTGGAAGTAGATCTCGGGCACGATGCCGGTCTCGTCGCGGATGTGCATGAGGACTGCGGCGATCGCGTTGGGCACGGTACCCGCATACACCTTGAGCAAGCGGTAACCGAACTTCTCGATGCCGCGGACCTCGAGGTCCTCTTCGAAGTCCGACGAGTCGCGCGGCCAGACCTCGAGCAGGATCACGCGGGAGCGGCCGGGGATGTGCCCGAAGCGACGTTCGGCACGGACCTTGTCGCGGTACTCCTTCTTGGTGTCCACATCCGGCTCGTGCGCGACGATCCGGATCGCGTGCTGGGCTTGGGCATCCGCGTGCACGAACTCCAGTGCCTTCTCGTCGAACGTGATCGACGAGGCTCGGATCTCGAACGAGCGGCGGACGCGGGACGCGATCGAGACGATCATGATGGCGGCGATGAAGAAGGCCGCGATCCGCACGCCGTCCGGGCGCTCGATCGTATTGTCCACGGTGGTGTAGACGAATACCGCGGAGATCAGGCCGAACACCCAGGTCAGAACATTCTGGCGCTTGCGGTGGCACGAGATGGTCACCGCGATCGCCGCCGACGTCATCAGTACCAGCACGCCGGTCGCGTAGGCGCCACCCTGCGCGTTCACGTCGGCGTGGAAGATCAGCACGATCGCGAGCGCGATCACCGTCATCACCACCACCAGGGGCCGGACCGCGGACGCCCAACGCGGCGCCATGCCGTATCGCGGCAGGTAGCGGGGGACCAGGTTGAGCAGGCCGGCCATGGCCGACGCGCCGGCGAACCAGAGGATCCCGATGGTACTGAAGTCGTAGACAGTCCCGAACACGTTGCCCAGGTACAGATGCGCGAGGTAGGCGAGTGCACGGCCGTCCGCCAGGCCACCGGGCTGGAAGTCCTGTGCGGGGATCAACAGCGTGGTGGCGAAGCTCGATGTGATGAGGAGCACGCTCATGATGATCGCCGCGGTGGTCAGCAGCCGGCCGGTGCCGCGGATGCGGCCCACCGGATAATTCGGATCGTCGTCCGGGTCACCCTTGATCTGCGGCATCACCGCCACGCCGGTCTCGAATCCGGACATACCCAGCGCCAACTTGGGGAAGACGATCAGGGAGACGCCGACGATGGCGAGCGGATTCGGGTGCTGTGCGATCAGTAGGTTCGACCAGTTCGCCACGTAGTGGCCCTGGCTGACCGCGCGCACCAACGCGTCACCGATGACGATCACGTTGAGACCGAGATACAGGACCACAAGAAAGACCGCGACCCCGATCGCCTCTTTGAAGCCCTTGAGGAACACCGCACCCAGAAGCAGAACCAGGAAGATCGTGAGTGCGACGTTATGCCCGTGCAGGACCGAGGTGAAGTAATGGTTCTCCGCGGCGTGCGCAGCAGCATCCGATGCCGACAGCGTGATGGTGATGATGAAGTCGGTGGCGGCGAAGCCCAGCAACACGAGAACGAACAGCTTGCCACCCCACCACGGCAGCAATCGTTCGAGCATGGCCAACGAACCGGAGCCCTTGAAACTCTCGTGTGATACGCGCCGGTAGACGGGCAGTGCACCGAGCATGGTGAGCGCCACGAGGACCACTGTTGCGAACGGTGAGATCGCCCCCGCGGCGACGAACGCGATCGCGGGTGCGTACCCCAGTGACGAGAAGTAGTCGACCCCGGTGAGGCACATCACCTTCCACCACGAGTGCGGTCGTTCCGCCTTGGCCGCGTGGGGGCCCTGGTGGGTTCCTGCGCGGTCGGTCATGCCGCTCAGAAACCAGTCGCGAAAGCGATCACTCGGCCGAGGTACCTGTATCACGGCGTTCACACTAGACGTAGGAGGGTGCGCGCGGGTGTGCAGGAATGGGTATCGCTATTCGAAGTTTCGCAATGCCCGGATCTTGTTCATCACGTCCAGCGCTGCCACCTTGTAGGCCTCAGACATGGTGGGGTAGTTGAACACCGCGTCCACCAGATATTCGACGGTCCCGCCGCAGCCCATCACCGCCTGGCCGATATGCACCAGCTCGGTAGCCGACGTACCGAAGATGTGGACTCCGAGAACTTTGAGGTCGTCGGTCGACACCAGCAGCTTGAGCACTCCCGACGAGTCACCGGCCAGCTGTCCCCGGGCCAGCTCTCGGTAGCGAGAGACGCCGACCTCGTAGGGGATCGCATCTTTCGTGAGGTCGGCTTCGGTGGCGCCGACGTAGCTCACCTCGGGGATCGAGTAGATGCCGATCGGCTGCAGCGAGGTGAGCGTCGAGGTGGGCTCGCCGAACGCGTGGTAAGCGGCGATCCGGCCCTGGTCCATCGAGGTGGCGGCGAGTGCCGGGAATCCGATCACGTCGCCGACGGCATAGATGTGGTCGACCTTCGTCTGGTAGTTGTCGTCGACGAAGATGCGGTTGCGCGCATCCGCCTCGAGGCCCGCGGCCTCCAAGTTCAGCGGCTCGGTCAAGCCGACGCGGCCGGCTGAGTACATCACGGCCTCGGCCGGGATCCGCTTGCCCGACTCGAGCGTGGTGACGGTTCCCCGTTGTCCCACGGCGACCTCGGTCACCTCCTCGCCGAACCGGAACGTCACCGCCTGGTCCCGGAGGTGGTACATGAGAGCTTCGACGACCTCGCGATCGCAGAAGTCGAGCATCGTGGGGCGTTTCTCGATGACGGTGACCTTCGCCCCGAGCGCCGCGAACATCGACGCGTACTCGATGCCGATCACCCCGGCGCCCACCACGACCATGCTGGTCGGAATGAACTTCAGGTCCAGAATCGAGTCGGAATCGAGGACCCGATAGCCGTCGAACTCGACGCCGCTGGGGCGGCGCGGCGAGGTGCCGACAGCGATCACGATCTTGTTGGCCTCGATGGTGATCCGTTCGCCGTGCGCGGGATCGTCCACGGCGATGGTGTACGGGTCGATGAAGCTGCCCATCCCGACGAACGTGTCGACACGGTTGCGCAGCAGCTGCGAACGCACGACCTCGTTCTCGCGGGTGATCACGTGGTGCGTGCGGGCGAGCAGGTCCGCGGGTGTGATGTCCGCTTTGACCCGGTAGCTGGCGCCGTACAGCTCGCGCTGGTTCATCCCGGTGAGGTACAGAACGGCTTCACGCAGCGTCTTCGACGGGATGGTTCCCGTGTTGACGCAGACCCCGCCCAGCTGAGTCCCGCGTTCCACGACCGCCACTCGCTTGCCGAGCTTGGCGGCCGCGATGGCCGCCTTCTGGCCGCCGGGACCCGAACCGATCACGACCAGGTCATACCTGTTGAACTCACCCATGGCATATGTACTACCCCGAGTCGACGGTGCGTGTCGCGCTGTCTGGGGACAATCGGATTAATTCTTGGCGTGCGTCCTAGCATTTCGGACACCGGAACGAGGTCGATCGAGTCCGCCGTCCACACCATACGCATCACTGTGGACGTCGCGGCTTCGCGCCGGCCGACGGACGGCGCGGGGCGCGAAGGTGGATGCATGACCAGCACAGACGGACCGCGTTCCCACCCCGACCCCCGCCCGGAGCCGCACTCGTGTGCGCACCCGAATCCGGCGCCGAACTCCCGACCATCCGATTCAGGTCACCTGACGACTACATCGCGGCTGTGCCGGCGCTGCTGGGCTTCTACCCCGAGCGTTCGATAGTCCTCATCGCGCACGATGAAGCGACCTCGCGCACCGGGCCGACGGCACGTTTCGACCTGACTCTGACGGCGGCGGCAACACTCGCTGCGCCGTGCCGTACCGGCATCGGCGAGATGGTGCGGCTGCTGAAACAGCAGGGGGCGCAGCGAGTGATCTGCATCGTGATCGACGACCGCGACGTGACGGCAGCGCTTCCGGCGATCGAGGACCGGCTGGTGCGCAGCCTTGCCGGGGAGGACGACGACTGGGATGCCGACCTCGTGGACATCTTCGTGGTGCGGCGAATCGCCGACGGCGAGCTCTGGACGTGCGCTCACGGCGACACCGGGCGGCTGTCCGACCCGGAGATCAACGAGGCGACGCTGGCGCGGCTCGTCGACGGGCGCGCGGTGCGCCGGTCTCGGGACGAGCTGGTCGCGCGGCTCGCCGAGGAGGGCCCCGGGATCGATGAGGCCGAGTGCCGGGCCGCCGAGCGCGCCGCCGTCACCGGCCGCGGCGGGCTGGTGGCAGGACGCGATGCGCGCCGCTTGCGGCTCGTCGTCGACGCGGTCGTGGCGGCTGCGGGAACGGGCGACTGTGCAGTATCGGACGGCGACGTGGCGCAGCTCGGTGCCGCGCTGTTGTCGTTGCGGGTGCGCGATTCGGCTTTCGCGCTCGCCGCGACCGAGTTCGCCGATGCGGCCACCGACACGTTCGCGCACCTC
>CAJCHX010000515.1 GCA_903970215.1 Acidobacteriaceae bacterium | reverse complement strand
CCCGCCTGGCTGTGGCGGGTGTTCCGGCGCGCTCGAAAGGCGCTTCATCATGCACATCAACACCATTGAACTGCTCGTGCGCGTCGGCGCAGGAGTCGGCTTCGGCACCCTCATCGGTCTTGAACGGCAGTACCGCGCGCGGATGGCGGGCCTCCGCACAAACGCACTGGTTTCGCTCGGAGCCGCCCTGTTCGTGCTGCTGTCGGCCTACGGCTTCGGGGGCGGCGATCCCACCCGAGTCGCGGCCCAGATCGTCTCTGGCATCGGCTTTCTCGGCGGCGGGGTGATCCTCCGGGACGGCCTCACGGTGCGCGGACTGAATACCGCAGCGACACTGTGGTGTTCGGCTGCCGTGGGTGCCCTCTCCGGCTCGGGACTGTACCTGGCCGCCGGGGTGGGTGCCGTGGTCGTGACGGTGGTGAACACCGCGCTTCGATCCGTGGGTCACGTGGTCGACCGGGTCCCCGACCCCTCCGGCAGCAAGGAGGACCCCAGTACCTACGAGTTCGTCGCCGTGACCGACGACGACTCCGAGGCGCATGTGCGAGTCTCGCTGGTACAGGCCATAACTCGCACCAATTTCCTTATCCAGTCGCTGGCGAGCCACATCATCGCCGACGAGCGGGTCGAGGTACGCGCGACGCTCACCGCGGACGACCGCAACGACCGCGCCATGGAGACCGCAATCAACCAGCTCAGCATGGAGCCCTCGATCTCGCGGGTCAGCTGGAACGTCATCACCGACTCACGAACGAAGGACCTGTAGCACTCATGACATTCACCTTGTTCCCTACCCGTGTAGCCACGCGGCCGGACGCACCACGCAGGGGCCGGGGCATCGCCGCCGACATCCTGGTGGTGGTCGGTGCCGCGGCCTTGATCTGGGCCGTCATCCGCATCAGCCAGGGCATGGGCGCCTCCGTCGACCTCGCCAAGGCGCCGAGCTCCATCGACACGAACCCGGCGAAGCTCCCGTACTACGCCGCACGGTCCCTGCTTCGGATGTTCATCGGGCTCATCGCTTCACTGATCTTCACCTTCATATACGCGACCGTCGCTGCGCGGTCGCGACGGGCACGCACCGTCCTCCTCCCGATCCTCGACATCCTCCAATCGGTGCCGATCCTGGGTTTCCTCTCGATCACCGTGACGATGTTCATCGCGCTGTTCCCAGGCTCGGAGCTGGGCCTCGAATGCGCCGCGATCTTCGCCATCTTCACCTCGCAGGCGTGGAACATGACCTTCGCCTTCTACCATTCGCTGGTCAGCCAGCCGCGCGACCTCACCGAGGCGGCGGTCAATCTGCGCCTGTCCAAGTGGCAGCGGTTCTGGCGGTTGGACGTACCGACCTCCATGATTCCGCTGGTCTGGAACACCGTGATGAGCTTCGGCGGCGGCTGGTTCTTCCTCACGGCGTCCGAGGCGGTCTCCGTGAGCGGCAAGAGCTACGCGATCCCCGGTATCGGCGCATACGTGGCGTCGGCATCCGCCGCCGGCCAATTGGGCGACGTCTGGTGGGCCGTCCTCACCATGGTGATCGTGGTGGTCGCGGTGAACCTGCTGTTCTGGAGTCCCCTGATCGCGTGGGCCGAGCGGTTTCGCATCGAGGACTCCGAATCGCTGCGCGAACCGCGTTCGACCGTCCTGTCGATCCTCCGCCGCTCGCACGCCAACGACCTCACCAGCATCGTGATGGCGCCGTTCATCACGCTGTTCGACCGGGTGTTCGGCGTGCTCCTGGGCCGCACGAAACCGGTCTTGACGGTCAATACCACCAAGCGCAGGGCCGGCGACGGGGTGTTCACGCTCGCGGTGATCGCGATCCTCGCCTACACGGTGTACCGCGTCGTGGAGATCGTGCTCAAGGGCGCGGGACTTCACGAAGTGGGCTACGCATTCCTGCTCGGCCTGGCCACCATGGCCCGGGTCGTGGTGTTGATGGTGGTGTGCACTGCGGTCTGGGTCCCCATCGGGGTGATCATCGGCCTCAACCCGCGGCTGACGCGGGCGGTGCAACCATTCATCCAGATCGCGGCAAGCTTCCCCGCGAACTTCCTGTTCCCCATGGTCACAGCGGTCTTCCTGGCATGCCACATCAGCCTGGACTTCGGCGGGATCCTGTTGATGGCTCTGGGTACCCAGTGGTACATCGTGTTCAACGTGATCGCCGGCGCCAGCTCGATCCCGAACGACCTGCTCGAGGCCGCCGACGACATGCAGCTCCCGCGGTTGCTGCGCTGGCGCAACGTACTCCTACCAGGCATCTTCGGCGCCTACGTGACCGGCGGTATCACCGCGGCCGGCGGCGCGTGGAACGCCTCCATCGTGGCCGAGATCATGACGTACAACGGCAAGACCTACAACGCCCACGGACTCGGTAACTACATCGCCCAGTGGACCGCCTCGACAGCACCCGACCACGGCGCGCACCTACTGCTCGGCATCGTCGTGATGTGTGTGTTCGTCGTATTCACCAACGCCGTCTTCTGGCGCCGCCTCTACGCCCTGTCCGAGCGCCGCTACGCGCTGTGATATTTCCCGTCGCTGCGCTCGCCCCGTGACACCCCCCGTCGCTGCGCTCGCCCCGTGACACCCCCCGTCGCTGCGCTCGCCCCCTGCCCCTTGAGCCACTCCCATCCTGCGAGGAACATCATGACCATCACCACCCAGACCACCCTCACCCCACTGATCGAGATCACCGACCTCACCAAGAGTTTCGAAGGTCAGAAGGGCACGCCCCTCACCGTGCTCGACGGCATCGACCTGCGCATCGAGGACGGCGAGATCGTTGCCTTGCTCGGCCGTTCCGGGTCGGGCAAGTCCACGCTGTTGCGGATCATCGCCGGACTGATCCCGCCCACGTCGGGCACGGTGAACGCGGCCGGAAAGCCGCTGGTAGGGGCCAACCCGGGCACCTCCATGGTGTTCCAGTCCTTCGCCCTGATGCCGTGGCTCACGGTCCAGGACAACGTGGAGCTCGGCCTGGCCGCACGCGGCGTCCCGAAGGAGGAACGACACAAGCGGGCACTCGCGGCCATCGACACGATCGGCCTCGACGGCTTCGAGTCGGCCTACCCCCGTGAGCTGTCCGGCGGCATGCGGCAGCGCGTCGGATTCGCCCGCGCGCTCGTCCTGCAGCCCGATCTGCTGCTCATGGACGAGCCGTTCTCCG
>CAJCHX010000514.1 GCA_903970215.1 Acidobacteriaceae bacterium | reverse complement strand
GCGCCGGACGCGGTGGTCGCGGTCGCATTCGCCGCCGACGGGCGCGTGATCGGTGCGCATCGGTATCTGCCTTCCGGACCCGACCTGTCGCTGGACCTGCCGCTTCGCGACCACGCGGGTAACGGCGTGGACGAGCGGCTCACCGCCGAGGTGGTGGCCTGGGGTCGGGAGAACGGCATCAAGCGGGTCTCGCTGGCCTTCGCGCCCTTCCCGGACCTGTTCTCCGTCAAAGACGGATCCCTTCCTGTGCGCGCAGCGAAGCAGGCGGTGCACGTCTTCGATCCGCTGATCCACGTCGAGCGGCTCTACCGATACCTGCGCAAGTTCCACGCATTCGGCCAGGAACGGTATGTGATGCTGCGGATCAGCCAGGTGCTGTGGGTGGCCGCGGCGCTCATTCTGCTCGAGTGGGGCAGCTACGGGCGGCGCTGACGGCGCTTCGCTCGCTCGAGACTGGCGACGCCGCCGATTCGAGGCGTAGGTTCGGTGCCATGGATCCCCAGACCATCGACGCCGAATACCGCAAGCTGCAGGGGCAGGCGCAGAACACCGCCAACCTCATCCAGCAACTCGGCAACAAGCTGAACGCCGCCGCCGCAGCGGGTGATCAGAACGCACGCGAGTGGCAGCTCGACCTGCGCGAACTCGCGCTCGCCGTGCAGTCCGAAGAGATGCAGGCGCAGTCGGTACTCACCGCCATCCACTCGATGGTGGACACGCACGTACAGCAGGCCCAGCCCTCCGCATTCCAGCAGGCGCCCCAGTACCAGCAGCCGCAGTACCAACAACCCCAACACCAGCAGCCGCAGTACGCCCAGCCCCAGTACGCGCAGGCGCAGTATGTTCAGCAGCCGCAGGGCGGAATGCTGCACCGCTTCCTGGGTAGCGGCTTCGGCAGCGCGATCGCGACGGGTGCCGGTTTCGCCATCGGCGACGACATCATCAACGACATCTTCTGACGCAGGGCGGGCCGGCGGCCGTCACCGGGTCGAGCCGACTATTCGGAGTGCCCGCGTGATGTCGCCGGCCTCGATGCGCATCAGCGTTCGCTCGTCGAGCGCTTCGAGATCCACGACTCCGTCCGCCAGCCGTACCTCACGTTCCTCTTCTGCGGCCTCGATCACCGTGCGTACGAATCGGCCGTTGCCGAGTCGGTCGATCTGCGTCCCGAGTTGGGCGCAGGCCTGCTCGAGAACCGCGGCCGCGTCGGTGGAGAGCGACGAATCCCGGCCCCGTGCCACCACGTCCGCGATCTCCGCGAGTTCCGCCGGCGAGTACGACGGGAACCGGATTCGGCGCGCGAATCGCGATCGCAGTCCCTCGTTGGCGGTCAGGAACCGGTCGATCTCCGCCTCGTAACCCGCGACGATCACCACCAGCCGATCGCGGTCGTTCTCCATCCGCGCCAGCAGCGTGTCCACTGCCTCGCGGCCGAACGCGTCACCACCGGACAGACCCTCCTGGATGAGCGTGTACGCCTCGTCGACGAAGAGCACGCCATCGCGGGCCGAGTCGATCAGCTCGCCGGTCTTGATGGCGGTCTCGCCCAGATGGCTGCCTACGAAGTCGCGGCGGGTGGCCTCGACGACGGTGTCGGTGCGCAGCAGCCCGAGCGCCCGGTACATCCGGGCCACGATCCGCGCGATGGTCGTCTTGCCGGTCCCGGGCGGCCCGGTGAACGCCAGGTGCAGCGAGCGCGGCGCGCTGGACAGGCCTCGCGCGGACCGCACGCGCGCGAGCCGCGCGGCCGTGGTCAAACGGGTGACCTGCTCTTTCACGTCGGCGAGGCCCACCTGTCGGTCCAGTTCGGCCTGCGCCGCGGCCAGTGCCTCGGCATCGTCGGCGGCGGCGTCGGCGGGGGCGTCGGGCGTGGCGGCCGCGGCCGTCGACCACGGGTCCGTGCGGGCTGCGATCTCGGCGGCCGACGTCAGCACCAGCCGATACGCGGGGTCGGCGAGGGCTTCGCGCGCAGCGTCGAATGACGGAGCCGCCGTGGCCCGTGCGTTCGAGCAGCTCACGTGCGGCCGCCTCGTCGCCCTGCTCGCGCAGTACCAGGGCCCGGCAGAACTGCGCCGCGGTAGCCGCCGAGGCCACCGGACCGCCCTCTGCGAGGGCCAACAGTCGGGTGGCTTCGGCGAAACGGCCCAGCTGCGCGGTCGCCGAGCCGGCCAATGCGTATGCGGCCGCGGCCAGGCATTCGTCGTCCCAACCCGCACTGCCCGACAGTGCCGCGATCACGTCGGGCCAGCGGCGCGCGGTGAAGTGCAGCACGGCGCGCTGGTACCGCACGATCGGGGCCGGCGAAGCCGACACGGCCTCCAGCACCCGGTTCGCGTCGGCGGGTGCTCCGTCCGCGATCAGCCGCGCGGCGTACGCGACCCGCGCCGTCACCGCGTCGCGTAGGGGGTAGTCGACGTGCAGGCCGGTGGCGAAGGAGCCGACCAGCGCAGGCGGGGACAGGCCGACGCGGCGTTGCAGCCTGCCTATCGACCCGGCCGTAGCGTCCAGACG
>CAJCHX010000513.1 GCA_903970215.1 Acidobacteriaceae bacterium | reverse complement strand
GAATCGGCCCGCCTCGTGGGTGCTCTCACCCGAATGACTCGCAGCGTCCAACTCGCCGAGGACCTGGCCCAGGATGCGCTGGTCGCCGCCCTCGAGCAATGGCCGGCTTCGGGTGTGCCGGACAATCCCGCCGGCTGGCTGGTGACCACCGCCCGCCGCCGCGGCATCGACCAGATCCGTCGTGCCGACACGCTCCGCCGCAAGACCGAGGAGCTCGGGCACACCCTGCGGGAGGAGGACGGTACGCCCGACCTCGACGAGCAGGTGGACTACATCGAGGACGACGCCCTTCGGCTGATCTTCTTGTCCTGCCACCCGTCGCTGACCCCGGAGTCGCGCGCCGCGCTCACACTCCGGGTGGTCGGCGGACTCAGCACCGGTGAGATCGCTCGCGGATTCCTGGTCACCGAGAAGGCCATGGGTCAGCGGATCTCTCGCGCCAAGAAGACCCTCACCACCTCCCGCGCCGAGTTCGAGCTGCCGACCGGCGACGATCGGGTGCGTCGGCTCGACGACGTGATGGCCGTGATCTACCTGATCTTCAACGAGGGCTACTCTGCGACCGCGGGCGACGACTGGATGCGGCCTGAGCTCGCTCGCGAGGCCATGCGCTTGGCTCGCATGCTGGCGCACCTCGCCCCCGACGAGCCCGAGATCCACGGTCTGCAGGCATTATTGGAGATCCAGGGATCGCGGATGGGGGCGCGCACCGACACCGATGGCCGGCCGGTGCTACTGGACGACCAGGATCGAAGCCGGTGGGACCAGTTGCTCATCCGGCGGGGCCTCGGTGCGCTGCGTCGCGCCGAGGAACTGGCCGCCCGCGGCAAGCCGGTCGGGCGGTACTACCTGCAGGCCGCAATCGCTGCTCAGCACGCTCTTGCCGTCACAGCGGCGGACACCGACTGGCACCGGATCGCCACGCTGTACGACATTCTGGCCGACGCTGCGCCGGGTCCGGTGGTCGACGTGAACCGCGCCGTCGCGCACGGGCGGGCCTTCGGTCCCGATGCGGGCTTGGCGGTATTGGCCAAGATCGCGCCCACGGCACTCGGCGATTCCCCGCTGATCCCCAGCGTGCGCGGAGACCTACTCGCCCTGGCCGGACGGAACGCAGAGGCGGGCGAGGCGTTCACCGAGGCGGCACGCCGCACCCGCAATGCGGGTGAGCGGACTGTGCTGATGCGGCGAGCGCGGGAGAATCTTGCGGACGCCCCGGAGGGCATGGTTTGAATCAGGGAACCATTGCTGCGGCAACACCGTCGCGGTCGGTGGAACTCATTGCGGGCCGGGGAGCCAGGTGTAGTTGGCGGTTCGGGATCCGTATTTCGCGTAGCGGGAGATGGTCTCTTTGGCGATCGCAGCGGCCCTGCCCGAGAGGCGCAGGTGGCGCGGTGTGTCGTCGCGTCGGCTGGCTTGGACGAGTCCGTCCTTCCGGCCGAGGCTGAGTGCCTGTCCGGCGTAGCCCATGGAGTAGGGCTTGAGTGTGCGTCCCTCGATGATCCGCGCGAGGGTATCCGCAGCGTGCGCGCCTTGCGGGGTGGCCGTCGCGCAGCTCAGCCGGGCTCCGGGAACCGCCGCGCAGTCGCCGATCACGAAGATGTTCGGGTGGTCGACGCTCCTGAGGTAGTCGTCGACCACCGCCCGGCCCTCGCGGTTGACCGTCAGGCCGTTGCGGGCGGCGAGGTCGGGGACCGTTCCGATGATCGCCCACAGGGTCAGGTCGGACGCGAACTCCTGACCTGAGCGCAACCGCACCGTCGGGCGAGCGCCTGCGCTGTCATCGACGGCGACGGCGTGGTCCTCGACGACCTCGATGCCGAGCCTGTCCAGCGCCTTATGGACCCGGCGCTGTGCTCCCGCCAGCAGGCTCGGCCCCAGCCTGTCGCTGACCAGCCTCACCTTCACGTCGGGCCGCGCCGCTGCGATCTCCGACGCCGTCTCGATTCCCGTCAGGCCGCCACCGATCACGGTCACCACTCCGTCGGCCCCGAGCATTTCGAGTTCCGAGCGCGCCGTCTGCGCGCCTTCCCAGGTGCCCACGGCCACGGCCCCCGGTGTCGGTGTGGCATCGCTGCCCACAGCGATGAACAGGTAGTCGTAGTCGAGTACCGAACCGTCGCTGAGGGTGACGGATCCATCACCGAATGCGTCGACGGTCCCTACCCGCGCCTCGATGCCGTCGACGAGCATCGACGCCATCGGTGTCGCAGCTGTGCCACTGCCCGCGATCTGCTCGTGCAACCGGACTCGTTCGACGAAGTCCGCCCTCGGGTTGACCACCACGATCTGGGCGTCGTCGACCTTCTTGCGGAGCCGGTTCGCCGCGATCGTTCCCGCGTATCCAGCGCCTACGACGATGACCTTCATATTTGTCTCCTTCGATGCGAATGTGTAAGGACGACCATCGATTTCAATCAGAGCGGTCGTTGTTCTGCCGGACGACGAAGTCGACCACCTGACGCAGCTGACTCGCGCCCATCGCCATGTCGATCACGCCGCTGCTGGCGGTCATCAACAGGCCGAGGTATGCGAAGTAGACGACGCGCGCGCCGCTGCCGGCGTCTGCGGGGGAGAGTCCAGCGCGAGTGAGTACGTGTTCGATCTCGGCGATCAGTGTCAATGCCAGGCCTTGGAAGATCACCGACTCATGCTTGCCGCGGACGATGATCGCGCCGTACTCCCGAGACAGCTCCGGGTCGCGGGCGAAGTAGTCCACGAACGGTTCGAACAACTCCATCAAGGCATCGACGGCGCTGGCGTGATCCAGTCCCGCCGGGTCCCCTGCAGCGGGGACATCCCGCGTCTGGTGGACGTCAGCGATCCAACCCTCGAAGATCGCCACCAGAAGCGCGTCCTTGTCGCCGACCGACATCACCGTTCCGAGGCTCACGCGTGCGTCCGCCGCGATCAGTCTGATGGTGGTGGCCGCGAACCCGTGTTCTCGAAACAGCCGCTCTGCTGAGGCGAGCACCTTCGTCCTCGTCGCCGCCTTCTGCTCAGACCGCGTCTGAACACGTTCGTCGAACATGTTCAGAAGCTAGCGCAGTCGGGCCAGCCGTCGCAACGGGTTACGTCTGCCACGGCGAAAAGTCGGCTACCGGCTCCGCCTGGCGGATCGGCTATGCGAGATGTACGGGAGTTACTCCTGCTGAGACGGTCCCCTCAGTACTGCCACGTCGACATGCCGTTCGCACCCTGGCGGCAGGTCATCGTCGGCCCGC
>CAJCHX010000512.1 GCA_903970215.1 Acidobacteriaceae bacterium | reverse complement strand
CTTCGCCACCCCCGGCGCTGGCGATCTGCAGGCCAACGGCCTGCAGAAGGCAAGCGAAATCCACGTCGTCAACTCGAGCACCGTCAAGATCGACTTCATCAACAGCCATGGCAAGCCGACCCCGGTCACGCCCACCCTGCTGGTGGCCTTCGATCAGCCGTTCACCAGCATCATCGACGAGGCCGCGGTCAAGCCCCACGAGACCTCGTCGGATCCGACGGGAGCCAAGTGGCTGCGGACGCACTCGGCCGGTACGGGGCCCTACTACATCGCCAGTCGCACCCCGGGCTCGAACCTGGTGCTCAAGGCGGTGCCGCACAGCTGGCTTCCGCAGCCGAGCTACAAGACGGTCAACATCCGCATCACCTCGGGCAGCATCCAGACGCTGATGCAGAACGGCTCGATCAACTTCGCCGAGTACGGGCTGACCAATAGCCAGGCGAATTCCCTCTCCCAGAGCGGTTTCACCGTCGACTGGGAGGACACCGGGAACTTCGACATGTTCGCGATCACCAGCGGCCCCGCCAGTCAGGTGGGCGCACTGGCCAACCCGGACGTCCGCCAGGCGATGGCCTACGCGATGCCGTACACGACGATCCTCAAGGACATCCTCTACAACCGCGGCGCGCGTGACGGCAGCATCGTCTCGCCCACCGCCCCGGAGTACACCCCCGCCTGGTTGCAATACACGACTGATCTCACCAAGGCCAAGGCACTCATGAAGGCCGCCGGAAACCCGACGATCAAGGTGCCGCTCTACTACCTCGAGGGTGACGTCGACCAGACCAACACCGCGGTCCTGATCCAGGCCTCACTGAAGAGCATCGGGATCACGGCCACCCTGACCCCCGAGACCGAGGCCGGCCTGTTCGACGTCGTCGACGCCCGGTCGACGCCTGCCAAGGGAGCCAAGATCGGGCCTCCCGGCGTGGAGCTGTTCAACTGGACGGCCTACACCGACGATCCCAAGATCGTGATCGGCTACTGGGCCACGACCGGTGGCATCAACAACTACTCGCTCTGGTCCTCCCCGACCGTCAACCGCATCAACGCCGAGTACTCGCTCAAGCCGACCTCGGCCGCTCGCACGGCCGCCTACAAGAAGGCGCAGGAGATCATCGCCAAGGCAGCGCCGGTCATCCCGATCGACGCCACGGGCACGGTCACGGTCGTGCCCAAGACCATCAGTGGAGTCAGCTTCACTCCGACGGGGTCGGGCCGCTACTGGACACTGCACCCGACCGGATCCACGAGCGCGATCGACAAGGTGTTCGCCGGCTCCTAAGTCCATCACGGCCAGGGCCGATGTGTCCGCGCGGCAGCTTCAGCCGCGCGGACACAGCTCCGTCACGCGCGACCCCGGGCGAGGCATCGTCCGCGGGGGTCGCAGGGACCGAACAGATCAAGGAGAACGATGAGCACGACCACCGACAGCCCCACTGGGCGACTTGACCTCCACTCCACGATCGCTGCGCTCGCGCAGCTCAACCGCGCGCCTGAGCTCGGTGGGATCACCCGCGAGGTGTACACCCCGGAATACGACCAGGCGGTCGACCTGACCGCTGAGTTCATGCGGCAGTGCGGCCTGACGACCCGGGTCGATGCGGCCGGCAATCTGATCGGCCGCCTTGAGGGTCGCGACCCGTCGCTGGAGCGGGTGATGACCGGCTCGCACATCGACACGACCCTGAACGCCGGACGGTTCGACGGGGTGGTCGGAGTGCTCGGCGGTGCCGAAGCGCTCCGGCGGTTGCGAGAGGTGCACGGAGGACCGCGGCGCACCATCGAGCTCGTCGCCTTCGCCGGCGAGGAGCCGCGCTTCGGCATGGGCTGCGTCGGCAGTCAGCTCATGGCCGGCAAACTGGGTCGAGGAGACCTTGATGCACTCATCGACCGAGACGGAGTCACGGCGGCGAGCGCGATGCGGTCGGTTGGGCTCGATCCCGATCGAGTCGGAGACGCCGTTGCGAATCTCTCCGATATCCACGCAGTCCTCGAGTTGCACATCGAGCAAGGGGGTCTTCTCGAGTCCGAGCAGGTGCCGCTCGGCGTGGTCACGGCTATCGCTGCCGCTCACGACTTCAAGCTCACCCTTTCGGGACAGGCCGCCCACGCCGGAGCGACCCCAATGGCGCTGCGCCGAGACGCTCTGGCCGGCGCGGCCGAGATCGTGCTCGAGGTGGAGCGACTCGCGAGCGAGAGCCCCAGCGGCCGCACGGTCGGCACCGTCGGAACGCTCGGCCTCGAGCCGGGGGCGACGAACATCATCCCCGGTGAGGTGATGCTGGTCGTCGACATCCGAGACAGCGATCTCGAAGCTCGCGAGGCCGTCGTCACCGAGCTGATCGCCCGGATCGACAGCATCTGCGAGCGGCGTTCGCTGCAGCGAGCCTTTGATGTCATCCAACGCAACGCCCCCTGTGCGTGTGCCCCGGAGATCATCGCCGCCGCGCGTGACGCCTGCGCTGCGATCGACGAGCCCTTCCTCGAGATGCAATCCGGTGCTTACCACGACTGCATGTCGTTCTCGCCCGAGGTGCCGATCGGCATGATCTTCGTCCCCAGCGAGCGGGGCCTCAGCCATCACCCGGATGAGTTCACCGAGGCGGCGGCGATCGATATCGGCGTCGAGGCCCTGTCGGAGGCGCTCTGGCGCCTCACCGCGTAGGCGAGGAGCCGATGGTCGAAACACGTGGCGCCCGAGGCGCCAGCTACACCGTCATCACCCCTGAAAACCAGTATGCGAGTCGGCTGCCCGATCTGCCCGGAGCACGGGTGATCAAGCTCGTGACGCCCCGACTCGCTCCGGCGCAGATCTGCCAATACCTGGTACAGACCCCGGAGGCCTCGATCGATGCGATGCTGCCTTCTGGGCTGGAGCACTTCTTCTTCGGGCTTGAGGGCACGGTACGGCTGGGCTGCGAGGGAGAGGAGATCACCGTCCCCGAGCGCGGCTTCGCCTATATCCCGGATGACGAGTCGGTCTCGATCCGGAGTGCGGCCTCCGGCCGTTTTCTCTGGATCAAACGCCGCTTCGCGCCCGGGCTGACCGAACAGCGTCCGACGCGTGTGTACGGGCAGGTCGCGGCCGAGAGTTTCGCTGCGACGGCGACCCCCGGCCTGCGTCGCTGCGAACTGATGGACCCCGAGGATTGGCGGTATGACTTCAACATGAGCCTGCTCGCCTTCGAGGGCGATCTGGGCCTGGCGCAGATCGAGATCCACGATGAGGAACACGGCTTGTTCATGACGGGCGGCGACGGCGTCTACACGTTGGAGCACGCGAACCATGACGTCCGGGCCGACGACTTCATCTACATGGCGCCCTACTGTCCACAGGGGTTTGTCGCTGGACCACACGGCGCCGAATATCTGCTCTACAAAGACGTCTACCGAGAGACCATCTGATCCACGGAGGCGCCGGTTTCGCCTGTGTCGCCGGTACTCTTTACCGACCAT
>CAJCHX010000511.1 GCA_903970215.1 Acidobacteriaceae bacterium | reverse complement strand
CGGCCGCGCCACCGCGCCGAGTGTCACGCAGGACCAGCAGGTGGAGGCCGTCATCTCCGCACCGGACGGGGTCGTCACACGGTCCCCGATCTCCCGAACCTCGGGCTCGATGATCGTCGTGTCGTCGCGCAGCTTGAACCGCGCTGTGATCCTGCTCGAATCCGCACCGCAGCCCGCGGTCGGCCGCACCTACCAGTTGTGGCTCATTCCGGCGGCCGGGAAGCCCCGGTCGGCCGGCGTGATACCCGAAGTGTCCGCGCGACGCCCCTTCGTGATCGACGGGCTCGCGAACGCCCGGCAGATCGGGATGACCCTGGAGCCTGCCGGAGGATCACCACAGCCCACCGGCAATGTGCTCGCCGCCGTCCGGCTGGCGGATCGACAGTAGAACCGCCGCCGCTATGGCGACGGCCACCTCACAACCGTCGCTGCAGCGCGTCGGCCGCGTGCAGCAGGTCTGCCGCCCAACGAGCACCCGGCCGCCGTCCCATCCGGTCGATCGGGCCCGACACCGAGATCGCGGCCACCACGTCGCCGCGCGAATCCCGAACGGGCGCAGATACACTCGCGACACCCGGCTCGCGCTCGCCGGCGCTCTGTGCCCACCCGCGGCGCCGCACATCGGCGAGGGCCCGCTCACTGAACGATCCGGTAGCGGGCTGACGGGTCGAGTGTTCCGTCCACGCGAGCAACACCTTGGCGCCCGAGCCGGCGTCCATCGGCAGCCGCGCGCCCACCGGCACGGTGTCGCGCAGGCCGGACGGCGGCTCGGCAGCGGCGACGCACACCCGGTGATCGCCGTCGCGACGGTATAACTGCACCGACTCGCCGGTGATCTCGCGCAGCCGGGGGAGTACCAGCGCGGCGGCATCCACGAGCGCGTCGGAGGTGGTCGCGGCCAGCTCGCGCAGCGCGGAACCGGGGCGCCACAACCCGTCGGTGTCCCGAGTCAAGAGCTGGTGCACCTCGAGTCCCACGGCGAGGCGGTGGGCGGTGGCGCGCGGGAGCCCGGTGCGCTCGCACAGCTCGGACAGCGACGCCGGTTGCGCCGCCGCGGCCCGCAGCACGGCGACGGCCTTGTCCAGCACGCCGATTCCGCTGGTCGTATCACGTTGCTCGGCCGAGTCGCCGACCGCGGCGCCACCCGCCCCGCGGCTTGCTGCGCCCCGCCCGGTATCGGCCCCGGCGATGGTGGTTTCGTCGGCGCCCGCAGGTGCGCTATTCTTTCCCATAGTCCGATACTAAGGTCCCACTGGTTGAGATTTCAACGTCTCGGCAGTGGCATTGGGTTCAGGTGGAGAGCATGCAGGCACGAACGATGGCAGAGAAGGTGTGGGACCAGCACGTCGTGGTCCGAGGTGCGGGTGAGGGCGCCGCGAAGGAGCCGGACCTCATCTACATCGATCTCCACCTGGTCCACGAGGTGACCAGCCCGCAGGCGTTCGACGGTCTGCGGCTCGCGGGCCGCCCCGTCCGGCGGCCGGATCTGACCATCGCGACCGAGGACCACAACGTCCCCACCGACACGCTGCGGCAGCCGATCGCGGACGTGGTGTCGCGCACCCAGGTCGAGACCCTGCGGCGCAACTGCGCCGAGTTCGGCGTCCGCCTGCACTCGATGGGCGACGCCGAACAGGGCATCGTCCACGTCATCGGACCTCAGCTGGGCCTGACCCAGCCCGGCATGACGGTGGTGTGCGGCGACAGTCACACGTCCACCCACGGCGCGTTCGGCGCGCTGGCCATGGGCATCGGCACGTCCGAGGTCGAGCATGTCCTCGCGACCCAGACTCTGCCGCTGCGTCCGTTCAAGACGATGGCGATCACCGTCGAGGGCGAACTGCCGCCGGGGGTCACTGCGAAGGACCTGATCCTGGCGGTGATCGCGAAGATCGGAACCGGCGGCGGCCAGGGATACGTCCTCGAATACCGCGGCAGCGCCATCGAGAAACTGTCGATGGAAGCGCGGATGACCATCTGCAACATGTCGATCGAGGCCGGTGCACGCGCCGGAATGATCGCGCCCGACGCCACCACGTACGAGTTCCTCGAGGGACGGCCGCACGCCCCGCGCGGCGCCGAATGGGACGCGGCAGTCGCCGCCTGGGATGCGCTGCGCACCGATGAGGGCGCCGAGTTCGACGCCGAGGTGATCATCGACGCGTCCACACTGAGCCCCTTCGTCACGTGGGGTACCAACCCGGGCCAGGGAGTGCCGCTCGATTCCACTGTGCCCGACCCGGAGTCGTTCGGTGACGACGGCGACCGGGAGACCGCCGAGAAGGCGCTGCGCTACATGGGGCTCGAGGCCGGGACGCCGCTGCGCGATGTGCATGTGGATACCGTCTTCGTGGGTTCGTGCACCAACGGCAGGATCGAGGACCTGCGGGCGGTCGCAGAGGTGCTGCGCGGCCGGCACGTCGCAGACGGCGTGCGGATGCTGATCGTTCCCGGCTCGATGCGGGTGCGTGCACAGGCGGAGCAGGAAGGTCTGGACGAGGTCTTCGTGGCGGCCGGCGCCCAGTGGCGCCAGGCCGGGTGCTCGATGTGCCTGGGGATGAATCCCGATCAGCTAGCACCGGGCGAGCGGTGCGCCTCGACGTCGAACCGGAATTTCGAAGGCAGGCAAGGGAAAGGCAGCCGGACCCACCTGGTGTCGCCCGCCGTTGCGGCCGCCACGGCGGTCCGCGGGACGCTCTCGTCACCAGCCGACCTGGTCACCGTCGGCGCCGCCTCGTAGCCCCGTCCGGGGTGTGCCCCGGCCCCAACCACCCAGCCCAGATCAGCCCAGGAGAATCAGATGGAAGCGATCGTCACGCACACCGGGATCGGTGTACCGCTGCGCCGAACCAACGTCGACACCGACCAGATCATCCCCGCGGTCTACCTCAAGCGGGTGACCCGCACCGGATTCGAGGACGGGCTGTTCGCGGCCTGGCGCAACGATCCGGACTTCATCCTCAACACAGAGCCGTTCGACCGTGGCTCGGTACTCGTCGCGGGCTCAGACTTCGGCACGGGATCGTCGCGCGAGCACGCGGTGTGGGCGCTGATGGACTACGGCTTCCGCGTGGTGATCTCGTCGCGGTTCGGCGACATCTTCCGCGGCAACTCGGGCAAGGCGGGGCTGGTGGCCGCGTTGGTCGAGCAGAGCGATGTGGAACTGCTCTGGAAGGCCATCGAGAACCAGCCGGGCCTGGAACTGACCGTCTCACTGGAAGACCGGACCATCACAGCCGGAGATTTGGTGGTGCCGTTCCAGATCGACGGCCACACCAGGCATCGATTGATGGCCGGCCTCGACGACATCGGGATCACTCTGCAGCAGGTCGATGCCATCGCCGAGTACGAAAGTCACAGGCCCGCATACAAACCCGTCACGACGTCCGTGGCCTGACCGAGCGCCGCGCCGCCCTGCCGAGCCTCCCGGCAGTGCGGGTCGAACGGTCGGAGCGGCGCCCTGTGGGACCATCGGCGCGTTCGGGGCACGCACCCGAAATCTGCGAATGTTGGCGTGGTTCTTGGATTACCGCAATTCTACGTTTACCGTGTTCGGTAGTTGGCTCACCGGTGAGCCACCGACTGCGGAGGGAAATCCATGAACAAGGCAGAGTTGATCGAGGCGCTCACCGAGAAGCTGGGCACCGATCGACGGACCGCGGGCGAGGCCGTCGAGGCCATCGTCGACACCATCGTGCGTGCCGTGCATTCCGGTGATTCGGTCACCATCACGGGATTCGGTGTCTTCGAGCAGCGCAAGCGCGCCGCCCGGGTCGCCCGCAACCCGCGCACCGGCGAGACCGTGAAGGTCAAGCCCACGTCGGTCCCCGCCTTCCGGCCGGGTGCTCAGTTCAAGGCGGTCATCTCCGGGCAGTCCAAGCTCAGTGCCACCGGACCGGCCGTGCGCCGTGGCTCGGCGACCGCGGTCAAGGCGGCGGCGAAGAAGGCACCGGCCAAGGCCGCCAAGGCCACCGGAACGAAGGCCGTGGCGAAGAAGGCTCCGGCGAAGGCTGCAGCGACCAAGGCGACCGCGACCAAGGCGACGCCGGCGAAGAAGACCACCGCCGCGAAGAAGGCTCCGGCCAAGGCTGCAGCGACCAAG
>CAJCHX010000510.1 GCA_903970215.1 Acidobacteriaceae bacterium | reverse complement strand
GGCCGATCAGCACCGCGCGGGCGCCGAGGGCTAGCGCCTTCAGCACGTCCGAGCCTTCCCGGATCCCGCCGTCGAGATAGACCTCGACGTCACCGGCCGCTTCGACGACCTCCGGCAGCCGGTTGACGCTGCCGACGTTATCGGGCAGCGCCTGGCCGCCGTGATTGGAGACGACGATCGCGGCCGCGCCGTGCGCAGCGCAGAGAGCCGCGTCCTCGCCGGTCTGAATGCCCTTGATCACGAGGGGCAGATTCGTCAGCGAGCGCAGCCAGTCGATGTCCTTCCAGCTGAGCGTCGGATCGGCGCTCTCCAACAGCAGCCCGGATCCCTGCAACTTGTCTCCGAGTCCGAGCTTGCCGATCGTGCCCCAGGCCTGCCGGCGTCCGGGACTGACATCGCGCTGGATGATGCCCGGATTGTCGACGGTCACGACGATTGCGCTGCAGCCGACCTGTTCCGCGTACTCGACGAGCTCCCGGGTCGCACCGCGGTCGCGGAGCACGTAGAGCTGGAACCAGAGCGGGCGGCGCGACTCGGCGATGACCACATCAACGCTCAGTGTGGCCGCGAGGCTGAGAACCATCACGGTCCCCGCATCGCCGGCGGCGCGGACCGCCCCGAGTTCTGCCTCGGGATGGATCCGCGTCATGTCACCGACCGGCGCCAACAACACCGGCAGGTCGATCGGCTGCCCCAGCACGGTCGTCGCGACGACCACGTCGCTGACGTCGACGAGCACTCGGGGACGGAAGCCGATGGCGTTGAACGCAGCACGGTTGCCGGCATCGGTCCGTGTGATGCCGTCGCCCTCGACCCCGTCGCCCTCGACCCCGAACATGCTCTCGAGGTACTGAACGGGGATGCACTCGCGAGCGAGGTCGAGGTAGTCGCTCACCGATGTCAGCGCGCGCGCTCCGGCTCCCGTTTCACCTTGCCCGTGGGGTGTCTGCATGGCGCTGCCTCGATCCTCCAGCGGGGGCTCGGAGCTCACGCCCGAGTGAGCTCGCAGCCGGCCAATGCCGGCCTTCCCCCGCCAGCGATCCTATAGACTTTGTCACTCGGGTGGTCGCCGTCGGCGCTGCCCACGGACGCGTTTGCCGCAGCGGTCCGCCTTGCGTGGGCACCTGGAGGAGAGACCTTGATCTACGAGTATCGCCGCTACCATGCCAACCCGGGGCGCCTGGGTGATCTCGTGGCGCGGATGAACGAGCACACCGTGCGCTTCTACGCCAAGCACGGCATGCGGCTGGTCGGCTCATGGACGTCGGTCATCGGCAATACGAACGACCTGCACTACATCCTGGCGTGGAACGACCTGAACGAGCGGCAGGAGCGCTGGGCCGCATTCTCGAGCGACCCCGAATGGCGCGCGGTGATGAAGGAAACGGACCCAGACGGGCAGATGCGAAGCTATGGGCAAAGCGAGCTGTGGGCGCCAACCGAGTGCTCGCCGCTCAAGTAGCGGGACCCAGCGCGGGCTCCGAGGTGACCGGTGCGTGAGGATGGCGCGGCGCTCGGCGTCGAGCTCGAGTCAGCGTCCGTCAACGACCTCGGCGGGCTGGCGCGCACGGCGATGTCGGCGCCGCTGTTCGATGCGATGTTCGGCACGGCCACCGACGCTGTCGGTCGCACCGATGCGGCGAACCGTGCGGCATTCGCCCGCGCTGGCGTGCGGCCACGCGTACTGGTCGACGTCAGCACCCGCAGCCTCGCCACGACCGTGCTCCGCGACGAGGTCACGCTTCCCGTCCTGCTCGCCCCGGTCGGCGGCGC
>CAJCHX010000509.1 GCA_903970215.1 Acidobacteriaceae bacterium | reverse complement strand
TCTGTCGAGATTGATCGAGACCGCTACGAACAGCAGGCCGGCGAGACTCGCGGCCCCGCCGATCAATGCCTCGAAGAACGGCTCCCAATCAGCGCTGCTGTAACTGTGCATCGAACCGATTCGGATTGGTGGGTGAACATTCGAACTGGGACGTCTCGCCGAAGCGCCCGCGAACCAGATGATATACCGGGCGACGATTTGCTCGGAACTTCGAGGGGGCTGAGCGAGGCACTTCAAGGGGGCTAAGCGAGGCGGCTTTCGAGCCAGGCAAAGGCCCACGGGTTGATGTCCTTCGACTTCTCGGCCGCGCAATGGGTGGCGTCCGGTTCGAGCCGGACAACGGTATTGGGGCGGTCCTCGAACATCGTCGTATCGATCGCCGGCACGTAGGGGTCGTCGGCTCCGTTGGCAAGCAGGAGTGGGGTGGGGTCGGATCCCCAGTCGCCGAGGAGACCCTGCGCACTGAGCTTGAACCGGCTGAGGGCGTCAGCCGTCTCTCGCGGGCCGGAGAAGGGCCGGTCGCGGTGCAACGAGTTGCCCATGATCCCGGCCATTCCATTCGGCCAGGTGGAGATGGCTGCGAGGTCGAAGGCCGCCTCGACGGGACCGCCGATCGCGACCGCTGCGTCGACCTCGCTACGCAGGGCCAGCTTCACAGCCCACGTGGCACCGAAGCTCCAGGCCACGGCGCCGACCCTGCCGTTGCCGAGCCCCCGAACCTGCTCGGCGACGCCGGCGAAGATCAGGTCTCCATCGGGTCGGCTGGCCACTTTCGACTCGCCGACGCCGGGGCCGTCGAGGCCCACCACGATCACGTCCATGTGGGCAGCGGCTTCGAGGATCGACTGATGGATGTCCATCTTCCAGGTGTCCACGCCACCCAGCATGAGCACGACCGGGACCTCGGACGACCCGCCGGGGCGCCGGTAGGTATGGATCGCCACCGGCGTGGTCTCGCCGTGGTACTGCACGCCGAGGATCCGCCGTTCGAACTTCAACGGGAACGACGTCGAAGCCTTGAGATACGTACGAAGCTGTTCGGCGTAAGCGTGGGCATGCGCGTCGTTACCCAGGCACGGGTATTTGGCGATGCCGAAACATAGCGAGGCGACCAGCAGATCCCCGCGAGCCTGCGCGGCGGCTGCCTCGGCTGACCACTCGTGGACCCAGCTGGTCGGCTCGTCGTCCCACAGCTCGTCGCCGACCCGCGAAGCGACCGAGTCGGCGATCGAAGCAGGCAGGCCGAGGGCGGTGAACTGAGCTCGCCGTTCGGCAATGAGCGCTCTGGGACTGGCATCGAACGTGAAGGCCATGGGAATGCTCCTTTCGGAGAGGACAGCACCCGATTAGTTACGGAGCTTCACTGTTCCGATACTAGGCCGGACCGGATACGAAACGCAACAGTGATGTTCCGTTACTCCGCACCGACGTACGAGCGCATCGCCGCTGCTAATCCACGCCGGGCGACGCCGGCCTTCCCACCGGCCGACCTTCGACGATCAACCCCAACCGGTCGAGCGACTCGCGCATGACCTGCGCGAGGTCCCGCTCCTCCGACGCCGCTACCCAACGCTCGAACGCCACCCGGAAGACGACGACACCCGCCTCAGCCGCCAATATCGCGTCGGGCCCGGCGACACCACGCGCTCGGAGGCCGTCCGCGAACGCGGAGGACAACGCCACCATCTTCATCAGCTCACGTTCCTGCAGCTCGGCGTTCGCGGCGATCACAGATTGCCGCGCCCGCGCATGCTCCCAGTCACGTCCGAGCAGATCTGCGGCCTCGTCGAGAGCGATCGCGACGACCTCGATCGGAGGAGCCCCGTCCGGCGCCCCCGCGAGCGCCGCCAGAAGCGCCTCCTGAAACGCACCCGCCCCCGCGAAGAGCACCTCGCGCTTGTCTGCGAAGTACCGGAAGAACGTCCGCGCCGTGAGGCCGGCGCGGTCCGCGATGTCGGCCACGGTCGTCTGCTCGAAACCCCGCTCGACGTAGAGCGCCATCGCCGCTTCGGCGAGCCGGCCGCCAGCGTTCGGTTCCCATCGACCCATCCCGCCATTCTAGGTGATGACATTTAGTGACATGACATGCTACCCTGATGTCACAGACTGACATCAGGGTTCGCGAGACCATCGCGACCGATCGAAAGGGATGATTCTCATGCGCATCTTCGTCACCGGAGCCTCGGGCTGGATCGGTTCTGCCACGGTCACCGAGCTTCTTGCTGCCGGCCACCAGGTGGTCGGATTGGCCCGGTCGGACGCGTCGGCCCGGGCGATCGCATCCGCCGGAGCCGCCGTTCTGCGAGGTGACCTCGTGGACCTCGAAACCCTGCGAGCGGGTGCCCGCGCGAGCGACGGGGTCGTGCACCTCGGGTACAGCCACGACTTCTCCCAGATGGCCGAGGCCGCACGGATGAACCAGGCTGCGCTCGAGACCATCGGAGCGGCCCTCGAAGACACCGGCGGCCCGCTGATCATCGCGTCGGGCACGCTGGGTGCGGCGCCCGGCGCAGTACTGACCGAGCGGGACGTACCCGACTCGGGCCTGCACCCACGGATCGCGGCATCGCAGGCCGCCTTGGCGCTCGCCGAGAAGGGCGTCCGATCGGTGATGATGCGCTTCGCCCCTACGGTGCACGGCGCCGGCGATCACGGGTTCGTCGCCGTCCTCGTCGCGATCGCCCGAGAGAAGGGCGTCTCGGGCTACATCGACGACGGCTCGAACCGCTGGCCGGCCGTGCACCGCTTCGATGCCGCACACCTCATCCGGCTCGCCGTGGACGGCGCTCCAGCGGGCTCGGTGCTGCACGCCGTCGCCGAGGAGGGGGTCCCGGCACGCAGCATCGCGGAAGCGATCGGCGAGGGCTTGGGCGTACCGGTGGTATCCGTGCCGGCGGAGCGAGCCGCCGAGCACTTCGGTTGGCTCGGAATGTTCTTCGGCGCCGACTCCCCGGCATCGAACATTCTGACCCGTGAGTCGATGGGCTGGGAGCCGACGCATCAGGGCTTGATCGCCGACCTGAAAGAGGGCCACTACTTCCGGTTCGACGGCAACTGAGCCGCGAGCTCGCGGGGGTTGCGCCGCGAGCACCCATCCAGACCCGATTCGCCCTGGTAACCGACCTTTGATCATGTCACTCTTGAGTGATGACGTCTCCATCGGAGGCACACCCGGACCAGGTGTCGGACCGACTCGACGCCGGGGTACTCAAGATCGCCGGCGTCGTGATCTTCGGCGCGATCATGTCCATCCTGGACATCACCGTGGTCAACGTGGCGATCCCGACATTCCAGTCGACGTTCGACACCAGCTACACCTTCGCAGCATGGTCGATGACCGGCTACACCCTCGCGCTGGCCACCGTGATTCCGCTGACCGGTTGGGCCGCAGACAGATTCGGCACCAAACGGCTCTACATGCTCGCACTGATCCTGTTCGTGCTCGGCTCGGTCCTGTGCAGTACGGCCTGGAACATCCAGTCGCTGATCTCTTTCCGCATCCTCCAGGGTCTGGGGGGCGGCATGCTGATGCCTCTGGCGATGACGATCATGACCCACGCGGCCGGACCGCACCGCGTCGGCCGGGTCATGGCCATCATCGGGATACCCATGCTGTTGGGCCCGATCGCGGGGCCCATCCTGGGCGGCTGGCTGATCCAGAGCTTCAGCTGGCACTGGATCTTCTTGATCAACGTCCCGATCGGCGTGGTCGCGCTGGTTCTGGCAGCGGCGATCCTCGAACGCGACCACCCGGAGCCGTCGGAGTCCTTCGACTTCCTGGGGATGCTGCTCGCATCCCCAGGCTTGGCGTTGTTCCTGTTCGGTGTGTCGTCCATCCCGGGTGAGGGTCGCGTGGTGGCGACCAAGGTGTTGCTACCCGCGATCCTCGGCATCGTGCTGCTCGCCGGGTTCGTCGTGCACGCGCTGCGCACTGAGCACCCGCTGATCGACGTGCACCTGTTCCGAAACCGCGACTTGACCTCCGCGGTGTTGACCATGGTGGTCTTCGCGACCGCATTCTTCGGGGCGGCCCTACTGCTTCCCAGCTACCTGCAGCAGGTCCGCGGCGAATCGACGTTGAACGCCGGGCTGCTGATCGCGCCGCAAGGACTCGGCGCGATGCTCACGATGCCGGTCTCCGGCCGCCTGGTCGACCGGATCGGACCCGGAAAGATCGTGCTGACCGGCATCGTGGTGATCGGCATCGGCATGTCGGCGTTCACCCACATCACGCCGCACACCTCGTTCTGGCTGATCGAGGGCGCACTGTTCGTGATGGGCCTGGGAATGGGCGCCACCATGATGCCGACGATGACGGCGGCGATTCAGACCCTCACACAGCAGCAGGTCGCGCGGGGTTCCACGCTGATGAACATCATCAACCAGACCGGCGGCTCGATCGGCACGGCCACGATCTCGGTGGTGCTGACCAACCTGTTGAACCATCGCCAGTACGCACACGTAGCCATCGCCGCCCACTTCGCGCCGCAGCTGAGGGCGAAGATCCCGCCGGGGATCCTGCAAGAGGGTCTTCGCCAAGCGGCATCGTCGTTCAGCCACACCTACGTGGTGTCGTTATGCCTGATCGCCGTGACCCTGATCCCGGCGTACTTCCTGCCGCGTACCCGACCCCGGTTGCCCGACGGGGAACTTGCGCGGTCCGTCGTCGAGTGACGCGCGGGCGGCCGTCACCAGGCGTAGTGCTCCGGGGCCGTGCGGAAGCCGGGAAAGATCTCGTCCAGCTGCCGACCCCCGTGGTCTCGCGACGTCGACGCGGCGGCACCGTCGCAGGCCGGTCCCCGCCTTCGGGACCTGTCGATTCCGGCGGGGCTTGCGCGTCGTAGGTATCGAGGGTCCGATGGACGGACCCACCGAAAGAAGGGGATACGGATCATGACGCAGTATCTTGTGCTCATCTACCAGGACGAAGAGCAGATCACCGACGAGTCTTCGGCGGAGATGGGCCGGGCGCACCAGGACTTCATCGCCGCCAACGGTCCAGCGCTCCGCGGCGGCAACGCGCTCGAGAGCACCGCCACCGCCACGAGTGTCCGCCCTGACGGAGCGGGCGGCTTCGTGGTCACGGACGGCCCGTTCGCCGAGACCAAGGAACAACTCGGCGGCTACTACCTCATCGAGGCGACCGACTTGGACGCGGCGATCGCCGTGGCCAAGCAGGTGCCGATGACCCAAGGTGGGGTGGAGGTCCGCCCGATCTGGTCGGTGCCGGGTGCCGTCGGCTGACGTCACCGCCGCGGTCGGTGCCGCGCACCGGCGCGAGTGGGCCTTCGTGCTCGCCGCGACGGTGCGCGTCACGCGCGACATCGACCTCGCCGAGGAATGCGTCCAGGACGCATACGCCCAGGCGCTCACGGTGTGGGCCCGGCAGGGCGTGCCGGCCCGTCCCGGCGGCTGGCTCACCACTGTGGCTCGCAACCGCGCGCTGGATCTGTTGCGGCGCGACGCCACCGCGTCCCGGGCCCTGCCGCTGCTGGTCACGGACGAGCGCGACGAGGACATCGCGGAACAGGTCGTCGACGCCGCCGACCCCCACTTCTCAGACGACAGGCTGCGACTGATCTGCACCTGCTGCCACCCGGCCCTCGCGCTGGAGGCGCAGGTCGCGCTCACGTTGCGCCTGGTGTGCGGGCTGTCCACTGCCGAGGTGGCCCGCGCCTTCCTCGTGTCCGAATCCACCATGGCGGCGCGAATCACCCGCGCCAAGAAGAAGATCGCTGCCGCGCGGATCCCCTACCGGGTGCCCACACCGGCCGACCTACCCGCGCGCGTCGACGCGGTCCTGACCGTGGTGCACCTGCTGTTCACGACCGGGCATACCGCGCCGTACGGCGCCGAGCTCGTGCGCACCGAGCTGACCGAGCGTGCCATCGAGATCGCTCGCATCCTGCACACCCTGGTCCGCGAGCACGCCGAGGCGGCCGGCCTCCTGGCCCTGATGGTGCTCACCGAGGCCCGCAACGGAGCGCGGCTCGATGAGGACGGCGCGATGGTCTCGCTCGAACGTCAGGATCGGACCAGATGGGACCGCGAGCTGATCGCCGAGGGGCTCGCCCTCGTGCACGATTCGCTGCGCCGGCCGGGACGGTACGCACTTGCGGCCGCGATCGCGGCGGTCCATGCGGAGGCCGACTGCTACGACGCCACCGACTGGCGCCAGATCGTCGGCCTGTACGACGAATTGGCCCGTCGGTGGCCCACCCCGGTCGTCGCCCTCAATCGCGCCGTCGCCCTCGGTTACGCCGAGGGCCCCGGGGCCGCCCTCGACGCCCTGGACGCCCTCGCGGCGCATCCCCAGCTGGTGGCGTACGAGTACCTCCCCGCCGCCCGCGCGCACTTCCTCGCCCGACTCGGACGAGCCGAGGAAGCCCGTGTCGCCTACGACGAAGCGATCCTCCTCGCGGGCAACGACGTCGAACGCGAATTCCTCGTTCGCAAGCGGGACGCGGTGTAGTCACGCCGGTCACTACCGCGACATTCCCGTCACTATCCCGGGGGTGACCGCGCCCCGGCCACGCGCACAGAGCACTATCGTCCTCATGATGAGGCTCCGACACGTGGCGGTCGCCCTGCTCAGCACCCTACTCGTGCTGTCCGGCTGCGCCGGGGGACCCGGGTCCGGCAACGCGTCACCGTCGCCCAGGCCGGCAGCGGTGATAACGGTCGACGGCGCGGCGACCACGTTGCACAACCCGGCGACCCCGATCGTCGTCCGGGCCGCTGGTGACCCACTGTCGAAGGTGGTGGTGACGTCCGTGGGGACCGGCAAGGCGGTCACCGGGGCGTTCGGGCCGAACAACACGACGTGGACCAGCTCGTCGCCCCTCGGATTCGGCGCCAGATACACCGTGGAGGCGCAATCGGTAGGGCAGGGTTTCCTGCCGTCCACCAAGACGGTCACCGTGACCACTATCCCCTCGTCCAAGACGGCGTACGCCAACGTTGTCCCCGCCCCCGATCTCGTCTCGAGCACCGGCATCGGTGTGGGCCAGCCGATGGTCTTCCAGTTCACCAAGCCCGTGGTGAACAAGGCCGCCGTGCAGAAGCAACTCGTCATCACCACGGACCCGCCGCAGCCCGGCGCCTGGTACTGGGTCGACGACCAGGACGTGCACTACCGGGCCGAGACCTACTGGCAGCCGGGCACCAGGATCCACATCGAGGCACACGTCTTCGGGCTGGATCTGGGCAACGGGATCTACGGGGCGGAGAACGACGAGGCCGACTACACCGTGCACGACTCGTGGATCGCCAAGGCCGACGGTTCCACCGAGACGCTCACCGTCTATCACGACGGCGCAGAGGTGAATTCGATGCCGATGAGCCTGGGCTCCCCAGGGCACCCCTCGCACGAGGGCCCGCACGTGATCTCGGCGAAGCAGCCGAGCATCGTCATGGATTCGTGCACATACGGCGTCTGCCAGGGAGACCCCGGCTACTACAGCGAGACCGTGTACCTCGACCTCCGGATCTCGAACGACGGCGAGTTCGTTCACTCGGCCCCGTGGTCGGTGGGCCAACAGGGCAGCAGCAACGTCTCGCACGGGTGCGTCAACCTGTCGCCTGCGAACGCCCAATGGATGTACGACCACTTCAACATCGGCGACGTCGTCGAGGTGACCAACTCGGGCGGACCGGCCCTACCGGTGTGGGACACGTACGGCGACTGGGACGTCCCCTGGTCCACGTGGCAGGCCGGCAACGCCACGAACTGAGCGTCCGTCAGCGGACGACGCGGCCGAGATCGCGGCGTCAGGCGGCAGAACGGTCGCTGACAGGTCGACGACGCAGGCCGACGTTCTCGATCGCGGGAGGCACGTAGCGTTGATCGAGCAGTCCGACGCCGGTCCCGGGCGGGACGATCCGATCGATCCGATCGAGGATGTCATCGCTCAGCGTGACGTCGAGACCGGCGAGGAGGTCGTCGAGGTGGTCCATCGTGCGCGGCCCCAAGAGTGCGCTGGTCACGCCCGGATGAGCGATGGTGAACGCCATCGCGAGATGCGTCATGGGCAGGCCGACCTCGTCGGCGAGCGCGATGAACTCCTCCACTACGTCGATCCGGTGCTCGTCAGTGAGGTGCTTGAACATACCCGCGCGCCGCAGGGTGTTCTCCTGCCCTTTCCGGACCCGCCCGGTCAGCAGACCTTGCGCGAAGGGGCCCCACACCAGGGTTCCCATTCCGTATCGCTGGGCGGTCGGCAGCACCTCGCTCTCGATGCCACGGTTGAGCAGTGAGTACGGTGCCTGTTCGGCACGGAATCGTTGTAGGCCGCGGCGCTCGGCGACCCACTGGGCCTCGACGATGTCGGACGCGGGGGTGTTGGAGGCCCCGATCGCGCGCACCTTTCCGCTATGGATCAGGTCCGACAGGGCGGAGAGCGTCTCCTCGATGTCGGTGGTGGGGTCCAGACGGTGGATCTGATACAGGTCGACGTGGTCGGTCTGGAGGCGGCGCAACGAGTTCTCCACCGCGGTGATGAGCCAACGCCGGGAGGTGCCCTGCTGATTGGGGTCGGCCCCCATCGGGCGGCTCACCTTGGTCGCGAGGACGACGTTGTCGCGGCGTCCTTTCAGCGCCTTTCCGACGACCTCCTCGGAGTCGCCGTATGCGTCGGCGGTGTCGATCAGGTTGATCCCGGCATCCAGCGCCTTGTGGATGACGCGGACCGACTCGTCACTGTCCGGATTGCCGAACGTGGCGAACATCAAGGCGCCCAGTGCATATGGGCTGACCTTGATGCCGGTCCGGCCGAGGGTGCGGTACTTCATCAGGTCTCTCCCGGGGCTGCGGCCCGGGCACGGCATCGTCGCCACAGCAGGCGGTGTCGCATCCGGAACCTAAGTGGAATGCTGTTCCGAAAACTATACGGAACAGCGTTCCGGTAATGCAATGGGTGGGAGACGTCGCGCCCCTATGCCATGCGTATGCGTACGAAGCACGCAGCCCACGGCGATCACTACGACGAGCACTGAACCCTGCTCAACCCGGTAGACCACTTGGGGCCAGCCGGGCGTGACCAGCGGGAACTTCCCGTCACAGCCCCCGGGTCCGCGGATGGGGTCCGCCGGGCGGAGGAGTCCACGAGCGGTCGGGGAGTGACCGCGGTGTCGTAGGGCGGGGTGTCGTAGCGCGGGGTGTCGTAGGAAGCGGTGCCGTAGGGCGGGGGAAGCCCGGCACCGTCGGCGCTCCAGACGGCGGATGCAGCGGGCGCTCCGCCGCACCGCCGCCCGGCGGTTCCGCGGGAGGGCTCGGCCCATCGGCGGGAGGGCTCAGCGCATCCGCGGGAGCGACCGACCCAGCTGCGGGAGGGGCCGACGCGTCCGCACCGCCCGAGGTAGCCGGACCCCCGTCCGGTTCGAGCGCAGGCACCGGCGCTGTCGGCGCCGCAG
>CAJCHX010000508.1 GCA_903970215.1 Acidobacteriaceae bacterium | reverse complement strand
CGCGATCTCGGAACGGCGCATGCGGGTAACGGACGAGACGCAGTTGATCGAGCTCCGAGACCGAGCGCTCGGCTGTCCGAGCACTGATCGCTCCGCGCCGCTCCAATCGCCTCAGCGAACTCAGGCTTCGGGCTCGATCAGCTCCGGTGCGTGCAACGCCTCATCGAGCGCGCCAGTCAGCTCTGACGTCACGGCCTCCACGGCTGCGGTCCGGCCGAGCAGAAACTCGACGACCACCCGCGATCGCGCTCGCCCAGCCCGCCGAGATCGGGGTCGGCGAGATCGTTCGTGCGCTTGGCCGCTCAGTTGTGGGCGGATGCCCAGGGCGGCTATCCGCCGACGCGCAGCGGCAGCTGGCGCGAGACGGTGCTGTATGGATTGGTGATTTGGACTTGCAGCGTTCCGACGGTCGTTCCGCGGCGGGGCGGTCGGCGAAGCAGTTTGGTTCGCAGTGACCGCGACTCGACGATCGAGCCGGCCTGCATCGTGATCAGCGTCGTGCGGTGAGGCCCAAAGCCGACGCCGAGTCGTTGGTGGCGAACGGTCACCTCGTCGGTGCTGCTGATGACGGACGTGTTGGCCTGTGCGGTAAAGCGCAGGCCGGCCGGAAGCGTCACCCGTAGCGTCCCGGTGTCTGGCGTCGTGCCCCGGGTCCGCACCCGCATGCCGATCGTGGGATGACCGGACCGCAGTCCCGCGAGCGAGGTGATCGAGACGCTCGGGGGAGCGGGCGCGTTGGCGTGACCGAAGTGGCCGCTGATCTTCTGCACCTCAATCTCCGCCGAGCCGCCGCTCACGATCGTGTCGGCGTCCGCGAGCAGTGGGGCCGGGAGGGAATCACCGTTGAAGGTGGACTGGTTCGGGGCCGAGACCCGCGCGGTGATCGTGCCCTGCCAGCGGCCATCGACCGGCTCGAACAGCCAGTCGGCTCCGCCGCATCCGCTGTCGGGGGTGCCCAGCGGGTACGTGCAACCGACCCACAGAACGACGTCGTCGCGGAGCGTCGTCTCCGACAGGCCCGCGCTGTGCAGCGCCCGCAGTTGCGCGACCGGCCGGATCGTGCCGTGCCAACCCGTCACCGGCTCGGCGAACACGTCTGGGCCGGCAACGATCACGGGATCGGTCGCCGGGACGCTGCCGGAGGGCGACTCGCCGACCGCGAGCGTCGCCGACTGAGTCACGATGCCGCTCCACCCGCCGGCAGGCTCGACGAACAGGTCAGTTCGAGTCTTGCCGGTGTCGTCGTTGCTTGCTTGCGCGACGATGACCGAGCCCTCGAATTGCGGACTGTCGAGCCGCCATCCCGCGGCGTCCTGAAGCCGGGCGCTCTCGGTGAGGTCACCGGCCCATCCTCCGACCGGTTCGGGGAACACGTCGATCCACTGCAGCGGTCCGCCCAGCGACGCCGTCCTCGCTTCCATCGGCACCAGCGCGAGGTTGCCGGAGACCGCGGGCTGGCCGACCGCCGCGATCCCCGGGTCGACCGCATTGTCGGAGTCCGTCAGCGTCTCCGAGGCGGCGATCTGTCCGCTCCACCCGCCGGGCGGCTCGCTGTACAGCTGCGCCGCGTCGAAGTCGTCACTGGTGACGACCGCGGTGGGAGAGACCGCGAGCCCGCTCAAAAACGGCACGCCGTCGGGTTCGACCAGTTCAGCGGACGGACCGGCGTCGGCCCACCCGGTCGGGCGCTCGGTGAACACGTCGACCTGATCGCCGCTGGGGGTAGCGATCACGGGCCCGTCCGCGTCAATCAAGCCATCGGGCGCCGCGGGGTCACTCGTCACCAACGTCGCGACCTGCGCGATCGTACCGGCGTGTGCCACGGGCGCCGCGCCCAGCGCGCACATCAAGACCACCACCACGGCGACTGAGATGATCCGCATGGTCCATCAACGAGCGCGGGCCGGGAAGGTTGCGATCAGTCGCAACCGTCGCCACTCAGCCCGCGAGCCTAGGCCTCCGCGTCAGCGCGTGGAACCCTGGACGCCAGATGCGTCGCGGAGCATGCGTCAGACAATGATGATTGCGGCTGGCGAAAGCACTCGGCCGGACGGAGAAGGTGACACACGGACACGGCCGGTCGACATCCACACGCCGAGGCCAGCAGTGGCTAACGTGTCGATATGCCCCAGGTAGACCCCGACCGATCCCTGTTGCCGGCTTGGCTGCCGAAGTTCAACCAGCGCGTGACCAACCGGATCCAGGGGATCTACGCGCCGTACATCCCGCCGCTGGCGATGGTCATTCACACCGGGCGTAAGTCGGGCAAGCAACTCAAGACCCCGGTATCCGCCCAGCTGTATGACCACAAGCTGGCCATCACCCTGCCCTACAGCGCCAACACGCAGTGGATCAAGAACCTGCTGGCCGCCAACGGCGGCGAGCTGATCCGAGCCGGGAAGCATCTGAAGTTCCAGAACCCGCGGATCGTGACCGACCCGGCCACGGAACCATTCCCAAAGCTGACAGCACGGATGGCGCAGCGGATGCCCGTGCTCGTCGCCGACCTGGTCTGACACCTCTCCGCGCCTGGCTGAGCACACGCACAACCTCCAATGCCGTCACGCGGATGCTCGTTCGTCGCAACGCGATCGTCAGAGCGGGCATCTTCAGCTCGGTCAAAGCGATCGTCCCCGTGTCCGAGGTGAAGCGTCCGGAGGCAGTGGGTACGCTCAGCTTGTGTCAACCGGTGCGGCTACGCCCAGGCAAGCGATCCTCGAGGACCTCAGCCAGTCGCTCGGCGAGACGCTTCCGCTTGGCCGGCCCAGTACGGGCGGCCTTCAAGCCGCGACGGTCCGCGGCGGCCGGTCTAACGTCGTCGACCTGGCGACAGTCCGCTTCGTCAAGGAGCGGCGAGCGCCAACGCGGCACGTGTACCACGTGACTTATGAGGCGGTCGATCCACGGCTGGGGTCTGAGCCTCACGAGTACTACATGACCTACGACGTCGTCCAGGTCGCCGCCGAGTTGTGGGAGACCCGCGGCTCGAACGGCGGCGCCGGAGTTCCTTCGTGGACCGAACCGACCGTCAACCTCGGCGGCGGTGGCTGGCCGGACCGCTTCAGCGCCGGCGGAGTACTCGTCGCCGCGCCGACGGTCGTGCGGGTTCGGCTCCAGTTCGGTAACGGCGTCGTACTTGAGGACACCGTCGACAATGATGTCGTGGTGTTCGTCACCGACGAGATCGTCGAGCCTCCAACGACGGCGGTACTGCTGGACACCAACGGCGCCGAAGTCCGCCGCCACCCCGTACTGCCCGGCCACTAGCCAAGGCAACGCCCGGCGCTCAGAAGGCGACCCGTCGCTTCAGGCATGGACCTCGCCGCCGCGGCGACGAGCAGCCGAATCGGTCCATGATCCAGTTCATCGCAGTGCGCAAGCCCGAGCGCGCTGCGTTCGACGAGACGAATGCGGGCGTCAGACCGGATCTTTCGGCCTTCGGCCCTACTCCATGGATTCGAAGTGGCGCCGAGCCGGGTCCTGGCTCAGTTCTTGTCCGCGCCAAGCCGCGAGCGCCTCGACGAGTGGCCGGCTGTCGGCATTGATCTCTCTTGAGAGCTCGGCCCATCGTTCGTGCGGGTAGCCGACAAGGACGTTCAACGCGTTGTTGACCTGCTGCACGCCGAGGAAGTTGCCTTCGATGTCCTCCATTTGGGTGATGCCGACGGAACCGTACACATCGTAGGTCCACGCATCGAGG
>CAJCHX010000507.1 GCA_903970215.1 Acidobacteriaceae bacterium | reverse complement strand
AACTCGTCGAGCCGATCGCGGTACCACGAGGTGACAGCCGGGCCGTCCGGCACGTCGGAGGTGTCGAAGGCCAATCGCGCCCGCGACTCGGGACCGGCCGTCAGGAACGTCGCGGCCCAGCGGTGAACGGCGCCGAGGTGCACGATCACGTCCCGCACCGTCCAGCCCGGGGTGGTGGGGACGTCCAGCGTCAGGTGCTCGGGAGCGGTGGCGGCCACTACCGCGCCGTCGGCCTCCAGCGCGGCCAGCCACTCCTTCGGTCCGATCATGCCGGTGAGCTTAATGCGGCATGCTGAGGACGATGACTGGACCGGACTCCCCCGACGCCGCGCGCGGCCACGAACTGCCGATGTTCCCGTTGGGCGCCGTGCTGCTACCGGGAGAGGCGCTGCCCCTGCGCGTGTTCGAGCCGCGCTATCACGAACTGGTGCAGCGGTGTCTGGCCACCGATGGACGATTCGGCGTGGTGCTCATCGAGCGCGGCGCCGAGGTTGGCGGCGGCGACGTCCGCACCGACGTCGGGACTGTCGCGGAGATCGTCGACCACGCGACCACCGGACCCGGCCGGTACTCGCTGGCGTGTCGCGGTACCGCACGAATCCGGGTGGTGCGCTGGCTGCTCGACGCGCCGTACCCGCTGGCCGAAGCCGAGCCCTGGCCGGATTCCGAGGACGACGGGGGCTGGCCGGCTGCGCGCGACCGGGTGGTTGCAGCGCGTGCGGAGCTGGTGGCGTTGTGGCGCGAGCTCGCGGACCGCGCCCGACGGCGTGCCACTCCCCTACCGCCGCTCGCACTGCCCGACGACCCGTCGGACTGCTCGTACGCGCTGACGACGGCCCTGCCCCTGTCCGAAGCGGACCGTCATCGGGCACTCGCCGCAGCCGGCCCCGTCGAGCGGGCTGCGATCCTTGTCGAGGCGGCGGCCGACGTCGCCGATGCGCTCAGATTTCGGCTGCAGTAGACGGTACGGCTGCAAGGACCTCGGCGATGCCGGCGCGCAGAGCGTCGAGCTCGGACCGGGCGATCGCCTCGGCGTCGACGACATCTCCGGCGACCGGCACCACCACCTGCAGGTAGCACTTCAACTTCGGCTCCGTGCCGCTCGGACGCACGATCACCCGCGCGTTCCGCAACGTCAAACGCACGCCGTCGGTCGGCGGCAGCCCGTCGCCGCCCTTCTCGAGATCATCGACGACCAGCACCTCACGGCCGGCGAGTACGGTCGGCGGGTCGGCCCGCAACCGCGCCATCATGGCGGCGATACGCGCGAGGTCGGACGTCCGCACCGACAACTGACTGGTCGCGTACAGCCCGTACTTCCTGGCCAGCGCATCAAGGACATCCTGCGGCGCTTCGTCCTGCGCCTTCAACGCCGCCACCATCTCCAGGATCAGCAGCGCCGCGCTGATACCGTCCTTGTCCTTCACCGCCGCGGGGTCGACGCAGTAGCCGAGTGCCTCCTCGTAACCGAACCGCAGACCGGCCACCTTCGATATCCATTTGAAGCCGGTGAGTGTTGTGGCGTACCCGAGTCCCGCGTCCGTGGCGATCCGCTCCAGCAACGTTCCCGAGACGATCGACTCTGCGAACACGCCCGCCGCGGGCACCCCGTCGCGACGCCCGCGCTCGACGATCCACCACCCGAGCAATGCCCCGACCTCGTCCCCGCTGAGCATGCGATAGTCGCCGCCGCAGTGGATGCCGACCGCGCAGCGGTCCGCGTCGGGGTCGTTCGCAATGATCACGTCCGCCCCGTGCGCCCTGGCCTCGCCGAGCGACAGATCCATCGCCCCGGGTTCCTCCGGGTTGGGGAAGCTCACCGTCGGGAAGCGCCCGTCGGGTTCGAACTGCGCCGCCACCTTCGACGGCACCCGGAAACCGGCCTCCTCGACCGCGCGCATGAACACCTCGCCACCGACGCCGTGCATAGCGGTATAGACCGCCGACACCTCGCGCGGGCCGTCGCCGAGCAACGACACCGCCCGCGCGACGTACGCGTCGACCAGGTTCCCCCCGAGCACCTCGTAGTCGTCCGACTGCGGGATGGACGCCAGCGGACCCACCGCAGCGATGCATGCCGAGATGTCCGCATCCGCCGGCGGGACGATCTGACTGCCGTCGCCCAGGTACACCTTGTAGCCGTTGTCGTCGGGCGGGTTGTGCGAGGCGGTGACCATGACACCTGCGGCACAACCCGATTCGCGTATCGCGAACGCCAGAACAGGCGTTGGCAGCGCCGTCGGCAGCACCGACGCCGCGATCCCGGCGCCGGCCATGATGCGGGCCGTGTCCCGGGCGAACACGTCCGAGTTGCGCCGCGCGTCGTACCCCACCACCACCGCCGTGCCGCCGTTGGCGAGCAGGTACGCCGCCAATCCGGCGGCCGCTCGCGCGACGACGACGCGGTTCATCCTGTTGCTGCCCGGCCCCAACCGCCCGCGCAACCCGGCGGTTCCGAACTGCAGCGAGCCGTCGAAGGCATCGACCAGTTCGGTCGTGGCTGCGCCGTCGCCCGCCTCCGCCCGCGACAACAGCGCCGACAGCTCGCTCGCCGTCGCGGGATCCGGATCCTCGGCAAGCCATGCACGCGCGGTCTCGAGGAGAGCGCTGTCGGGCTTCGACCTGTCAGCCGTATCGGGAAGCATGGCTAGTAGTCGCCTCCCCCGGCGTCGACGCCGGCCGCGATGGCCACGGAGGCCGAGGCACCGATGCGATCAGCGCCTGCTGCGAGCATCGCCTCCGCGTCCTGCCGGGTACGTACGCCACCGGACGCCTTCACTCCGAGCTCGTCCCCCACCATCTTCCGCATCAGCGTGACATCCGCAGCGGTCGCGCCACCGCCACCGAATCCCGTCGAGGTCTTCACGTAGGCAGCACCGGCGCGGACCGCGATCAGACATGCGATGGCCTTCTGCTCGTCGTTGAGCAGGCTCGTTTCGAGGATGACCTTCACCGGCGCAGGCCGGGCGGCCGCGACGACACCCCGGACGTCTTCGTAGACGTCGGCCAGCCGGCCTGACAGCAGGCCTCCGATGTCGATGACCATATCGACCTCGTCAGCGCCCTCCGACACCGTGATCCGAGCCTCCTCGGCCTTCGCGCGGGGGGCCATCGCGCCGAGCGGGAAGCCGACCACGGTGCAGACCATCACGTCGGTCCCGGCGAGTCGTTCGACAGCCGTCGGCACCCACCTGGTGTTCACGCACACGGATGCGAACCCCGACTTCTCGGCCTCATCGCACAGGATCGCGATGGCCTCGGCGGTGGCGTCGGCCTTGAGCAACGTGTGGTCGATTCGGCCGGCGAGGTCGTCCGATGTGCGCAGCACGTCGAGCACGTCCGCGTTCTCGGTCTCCCGGCCGGAAAGGGCCTCGGTGACCAGTTCGTCGGCGTGAGCGAACAGTTCGGTGTAGTCGGTCATTCCTCATCCTCTGTTGGTCGGGTCGTCCGGCTCAGGCGTGGAGCAGACAGGCCTCGAGATAGTTGAACAGCGCCGAGCCCGCGTCCTCACCGAACTTGTGGAGCTGTTCCGGGGTGGACGTCACCTGATCGCCCTCGAGCCGGTTCAACAGGGTGCAGCAGATCATCGCGAACTTCGCGAAGCCCCAGTGGTTGAGATAGCCGGCGATCATCGCGCCCTCCATCTCGATATTGCGCACCCCGTTCTGATCGAGCCATTCCAGCCACGCCGTCTTACTCTCGGGCGTTTCGAGGCAGATGGCGCCGTCGAGCCGGAACTGCTCGAGAAAGAATTCATTGCCGGCGACGGTTCTGCCCGGCACCACCGTGAAGTCGGCTACGCCCTCGTTGGCCGCGATGATCGCGTTGTAGGTGTCAGCGGGGAAACGGCCGTCGAACCAGTACTCACCGTCACCTCCTTTGAGGAGTCGGTAGGGCTGCAGGTCCGCCATCACGCCCTCCGAAGACACCACCACGGTGCCGGCGGGCAATCCGACGCCGCCGCTCGTGCCCACCCGGCACCAGAACACCTCGTCCATGGCCGCAAGGTCTCCGCCCTTGAGGAAGAACACCATCCGCATCAGCTCCTGCAGCGCGATCGAGGCGCTGGGCATGCCCATACCGTGGGACACGAACAGCACGCCGGCCGTGTACCGCGTGACGAACCGGTCCTCCTTCGGGAAGGCCACGATCTCCGACCCGCCGTTGATCTCGCTCCAGCGGTCGGCGAATTCCCTGATCCGTCCGCCGGAGCCGGCCATGATGACGGCCTCGACGTCGCGAAGCCGATCGAGGATCGGGTCGGACGAGACCACTCCGAAGTGGTAGTAGACATCCTCGTGGCTGCCGTCGAGCACCCCGTCGAGGAACGCGCGATTGATGTTCTCGGGCTTCATTAGTGCCTCCCTTGCTCGTCGGCGACCCGACGTGATCGTTGCGCTGACGTGGCCGTCTGCGGCCGATCTGACCGCGAACGGATCGAATCGATGAACGGTGTCATACGGCGGTGGCGGGAGTGCGACGGCCGATGACGACCCACGCGAAGATCGCGCCCGCCAAAGCAACAACGGCGAGCGCGAGCATCGACGTCGTGATAGCCGACGACGACGCGCTCACCGCGGCTCTGCTGGTCGCGCCACCGGTGCTGCTCCCTGCGGTGAGGGTGCCGATCACCGACGTCACCAGCGCGACGCCGAGCGCCGCCGGGATGTTGAACGTCATCTGCATCAGTCCCGAGCCCATACCCGCCCGGTCGGCGTCGACCGCCGACATACCCGAGGTGTTGCACGCGGGAAGTGCGATGCCGACACCGATTCCCATGAGCGCCATGGGAATCACCATCTCCGCCAACGACGTACCCGGACCGAAGGCAAGCCCGATCCAGCCCAGTACCACTGCCTGCAAGACCAGAGACAGTGTGATCGGGATTCCCGGGCCGATCTTGTCGACCCACTTGCCGGCCGCCGGCTGGACGACCATGCAGACCCCGGTGGTGATGACGGTGACCCAACTGGCCTTACCCGGCGAGTAGCCGAGGACGTTGATGAAGAACAGCGATCCGACGAATGTCAAGAAGGGGATGTAGACGAAACCCACGGCGGACTCGGCGAAGAATCCACCCGTGAACAAGCGCTCTCTCCACAGTCCGAAGTCGACCAGCGGACTGACGGCCCGGCTCTCCACGACGCCGAACAGTGCCAACAGCACCACGCCCGCCACGAGCGAGCCTCACGTGGCCGTCGCCGTCCAACTCGACGACGAGTTCTGCAGGCCGTAGGTGAGAAGCGTGATGCCGGTCGCGCCGATGACAAGGCCCGGCCAGTCGTACCTGCCCGTGGACGTGACGCTTCGGTAACCGCGGGTCGCGACGAGAATGACGACGACGACCAGCGCCATCAGGGGTACCGCGACCCAAAACACCCAACGCCAGCTGGCGATGTCCATCATCCAGGAGGCGAACAGCGGGCCGAGGAACAGCCCGAATCCGTGTGCAAAGCCCCATACCCCGACGGCGAGTCCTCGCTGGGCCGACGGAAACGAGTTGACCACGATCGACAGCGTGGCGGGCGCAGAGATACCGATGCCGATCCCCTGGATCGCCCGACCGCTGATCATGAGCGGCCCGCCGATGGCGACGGCCGATATCACCAGCCCCGCTCCGAAGACGAGAAAGCCGATGACGATCATCTTGACCTCGCCCACCAGATCGCCCATGCGTCCGCCGGCGATCAGCGCCGCGCCGAAGGCAAGGCTGTAGGCAGAGATCGTCCAGGTCTGCGCTGACAGGCTCAGGCCCAGATCCTCCTTGATCGTGGGCAGCGCCGGGCCGATCACCGTGCTGAACATCTGAGCGATCAAGGCGCCGAACCCCATTGCAGCGAGGATCGCCCATGCCGCCTTGCTCGCCTTCTCGCTGCCCACCGTGGTTGCGGCGAAACTCTCACTCACCATGACGGGATTCCACTCCACTCGTTCGAGGATGGGCGAGGCGATCTGCCTGCCCTGCGTCGGGGTAGCCGCATGGCGGCCAGGGACGCCGGCTATTTGACACTCTTGTATGTAAACATTTCTGTAAAGTTTCAACCGGGCACATGCTGGTTTCGAGTGTCGCGCATCACCCACGTCCTCGGAGGCGAAATGACGAGCCCGACCCCGAACTCACCCGATCCTGCGGAGATCGGGATCGATGAGCCCACCCCGGAAGGCATCGCGCGGGCAATCGGCCGACGGATCGCGTCCGGCGAACTTCCGACCGGTAGCCGGCTGCCCACGGTGCGCGCGATGGCGGCGCACCTCGGCGTTTCCCCGGCCACGGTGAGCCACGGCTGGCAAGCGCTCGCCCGATCGGGCCTCGTCGTCACACGCGGGCGCAGTGGCACATTCGTGGTAGGCGGAACATCGTCCGCGATCCCGGCGCGCACTCTCGACCTGGCCGGTCGCGACACCGACACCCGCCTAGACCTCTCCCGCGGCGCCCCCGATCCGGCGTTGCTCCCCGAGATCGCGGGGCCCCTCGCAAGCGTCGCCCGACGCGCTGAGGCCACGAACTACCATGAGCACCCAGTAGTACCCGAACTCGGCGCACTGCTCAGCGCCTCCTGGCCCACCCGATCGGACGCGCTCACCATCGTGAACGGCGCGCTGGACGCGGTCTCCCGAGCCTTACCCGCCGTCACTGGATTCGGCGACCGCGTGATCGTGGAGAACCCGACGTTCCCCCAGTTCCTGGACCTGCTCGACACGCTCGGGCTGACCCCACTGCCGGTGGCACTCGACGACGAGGGGCCCGATCCAGACTCGTTCGCAGCGGCCCTGTCCGCGTCGCCCGCTGCGGCGATCATCCAGCCACGGGCCCACAATCCCACCGGCCGGTCGATGTCCGCACGGCGCGCGCGGACGCTCGCGCACCTGATCAAGGACAACGGCGGATGCATCGTGATCGAGGACGACCACACCGGGTCGGCCGCGTCAGCGCCCGACGTCAGCCTCGGCCGCTGGGTTCCGGACCGAGTGTTACACGTGCGAAGCTTCTCGAAGTCGCACGGCCCCGACCTGCGGATCGCGGCGATGTCGGGACCGTCGGGCGTGATCAACGCCATCGTGGCGCGACGGATGTTGGGGTCGGGCTGGACCCCGCGGATCATCCAGCGGGTGCTCTACGAGCTCTTGTCCGACTCCGAGGTGGAGAACACCATCGCCCGGTCGGCGACCGAGTACCGACGCCGCCACACCGCTCTGACCCGCGCGCTCACCGCTCGAGGCGTCACCGTCACCCCCGGTGAGGGACTCAACGCGTGGGTAGCGGTGGCGAACGAGCGGCGGGCCCTGGTCGACCTCGCCGCGGCCGGAATCCGCGTCGCGCCCGGCTCTCCGTTCCAGGCAGCTCCGGGTTCGGGCGACCACCTGCGCGTAACCGTCGCCCCCCTCGACGCGAGCGTCGATATCGACGCCGTGGCCAACGCCCTCGCCGTGGCGGCGCGACCGTCCCGCGGTGAGTTCTTCTCGCTCACCAACCGGTGAACGGGGCACCGCAGCCCCACACCGTCGGCGGTCCGGCCCGCTAGGCACGGGCGATGTCGAGCATGGCGCGCGCCGCAGGCGAGGGGTCGGTCGCTGTGATGATGCCGAGCGGGGGGTGACGGGGAGGCGGGGTGAGCTGGACGATCTGGACGGACGCACCCGGCCCGGCAGCGAGTGAGGCGGCGATCAAGCCGACGCCGAGACCGGCTGCGACGTAGTCGCGGATCTGTTGCGGGCTGCCGACCTCGATGGTGACGCGGGGTTCGTATCCGGCTGCCTTGCATGCATGTTCGAGAATCCGGCGCAGGCCGGACCCCTGCGCAAGGCAGACGAAGGGTTCGGCCCGGACGTCCGCGAGTCGGGTCGGCGCGGGCGCGAGCTCGCGCGGCGCGATGAGGACGACGCTCTCATCGCGTAGCACGTGCCCCTCGAGGCGCGAACCGGCAGGCAGCTCGACGGGGCCTACGACGACGTCGAGTTGGCCGCGGTCGAGTTCACCTATCAGCGACGTGATGAGTGCCGTACGGATGTGCAGCGTCACTCGGGGGTGTCGAGCGTGGAACCGTCGGACGATGTCCGTCAGATCGATCGGCCCGAGTAGCGGAGTGGCTCCGATCCGCAGATCGCCACACATGAGTCCGTTGAGGTCGTCGATGTCAGCGCGCAATCCCCGCATCTCCGTCTGCATGCGTCTGGTCCGTGCCACGACCACGCGTCCGGCCTCGGTGAGGACGGCTCCGTGCGGAGTGCGTACGAACAGGGCGACGCCGAGCTCTCGTTCCGCCGAACCGATCTGTGCAGACACGGCCGGTTGGGCGACATGGAGCTCGCGGGCGGCAGCGGTGAAGCTGCCCAGACGGGCGATCGCCTCGACGTACGTCAGGGTGCGTAATTCCACGACATAAATATGTCTTATGTGTGCCAGCAGATCTATGTCTTGGACAGATGTGCGTCGTGCGCTGCAATCTCGAGGCATGCAGACACGATGGCTCTCGGCAGGCGATGTCACGTGCTGGGTCGCGGAGCCGGTCGACACACGGGCGGCCGTGATCGTCCTCCCCGAGCTCTTCGGCATCAGCGAACACGTCATGGAGGTCGGCCGGCGCCTCGCATCGCATGGTTATCGCGCTGTGGTGCCGGACCTGTTCCATCGCGTTCCCGATGCAACGGCGCTCCCGGAGACCGACGAAGGGCGTACGCGCGGCTTCGAAATCCTCGCCGACCTGTCCATCCGCGATGTCCTCGGTGACGTCGAAGCGGCCATCGACATCGCGACCGACGACGCCACCGAGCTGGCCGGCCTCGTCGGTCTCAGTGTGGGCGGTTACCTGGGATTCCGCATCGTCACCGAGGTCGCAGCGCCCAGAGCAGTACTCGTCTATCCGGGCTGGCTCGATACCGAAGCCAACCCACTCGGCGACGGGGTTCGAGCCCTCGACCGTCTGCCCGACGTCGACGGTGACCTGCTGGTCCTGGTCGGCGACGCCGACCGTCTCGTGACCGAATCCGCGCGGAACCACGTTCGCGCGGCCTTCCGCGGCGAACGCCATCGATTGTGCGTCTACCGATCGGTGGGCCACGGGTACCTCGCCCCACACCGAACCGCCTACGACCCGAGCGCCGCCGAAACCACCTGGCACGAGTTGCTGGCTCACCTGGGCGGCACCCGCCGGCGCCGGGACCGAGGAGACTCCCGCCCCTGAAGGTGCCGCTATCGCGCGCGGGTTGATCGAGAGTTGCGCAGCTTATTGGTTCTGATAAATTTTTGTTTGTGATCGGTTGCTCGGGTGTCTCACCGAGCCCGATACCGGCGGCTGGCGGCGTCGGGAGAGGCGGGCAACGTGGATAGCGCTCGCGCGCGGCCTGAGCACGAGGTCGGCCAGATCGACGACGCACACGGGCCGGGCGATTCGGGCTTTCTGCTGGATTCGCGTTTTCTCATGCGGTACACGCGGGAGTGCCTGCTCGTCCATCAGGCGCCACCGGAGGACCCGACCGATCGTCGGATCGTGTACGCGAACGAGCCACTGTGCAATCTGTTGGGCGTGGTGTCGGAGAAGGAACTGCTGGGTCGGCCGATCCTGGACTTCGCACATCCCGATTCGGCGGCGGCGATCCGCGTGCCCATCACCGCGAAGAAACTCGGAAGTTTCGTGCCGCCGCGGGAGGCGATTCTGTTGCGGGCCGATGGGACGCCGTTCCGGGCGGAGATCGCGGCGGTGAGTATTCCGTGGGAGAACGGCAGGATCGCAACGCAGTCTGTGGTGTGGGACCTGACCGAGCGGGACGAGGGCATCGATCACCGACTGGCGTTGGAGCACACGCATGGCGGGGTACTCGTTTATCAGGACGATCGGATCGTGTGGGTGAACCCGGCTGCCCGGGCCATAGCTGGGGCACGTGCCGACGAGGAAATGATCGGACGGCCGATCACCGATTTCCTACCTCCGAATGCGATGCCGGAGACACTGCAACGTCGAGCGTCGCTGGTTGAGATCGGAGATGTCGCACCCCCGCGTGAGATGCCGCTGCTACGCCTGGATGGGACGCAGTTCGCCGGCGAGGCGATCGCGGTCCGTACCCAGTGGCAGGGCCGGCCTGCGATCCGGGTGATGTTCCGGGATCTGACCGACCGCGACGAGAGCATCGATCACCGGCTGGCGGTGGAACACACTCTCGACGGTCTGTTCGTGCATCAGGACGGCCGGATCGTGCGGATGAACCGGATGGGTGTCGTCATGGCCGGCGCCGTCAACGAGGAGCAGATGGTGGGCCGCCTCCTCACCGATTTCGTTCACCCCGATGCGATCCCCGCGATGCAGCAGCGGGTGATGGCGTTGAGGGAGGTGGGCGATGTGGCGCCGGCGATGGAGGCGACCCTGCTGCGGCTGGACGGCACCCGTTTTCTTGCGGAGGTGGTCGCTGTCCGTACGCAGTGGCGAGGTCGACCGGCCGTGCAGGCGGCTGTGCGGGACCTCGCTGATCGGGCCGAACGCCGTCGCACCGAGCGGGAGATGAGGACGATCATCGAATCGCTCGACGAGGGTGTAGCGGTCGTGGATCGCGACTCGCTCGTGGTGCGGGCGAATCTCTCCGCTCGGCGGATCCTCGGCGTGCGGGATCAGGATCTCGTCCAGCCGTTCTTGTGTCAGTCGATCCGCCTGCACGAGCCCAACGGGGACGCTGTATCTGCCGACCGTCACCCGGTGACCGAGGTTCTCCGCACCGGTATCCCTAGGACCGGGCTGGTGTATCGGATCGACCGCCGAGGCCGCACGATCTGGATCGGCGGCAGTGTCCGACTGCTCGAGCCGGATGACCCGCGGTCGCCGGTTCTGGTGTCGTTCGCCGACATCACCGCGCAACATACCGCTGCCGAGCAGGCGAAATACGACGCGAGCCACGACCCACTGACCGGGCTGGCGAACCGAAACCTGCTACAGACACGCCTCGACGCGGCATTGGCCGCCGCCCGCAGCACTGGGGCGTCGGTCGCGGTCATGTTCTTCGACCTCGACCGATTCAAGCGGGTCAACGACACCTACGGCCACCACCGCGGCGACGCGGTCCTCGTCGAAACCGGACGCCGCGCCCTGACGTGGGCACTGACCGGCGACTGCGTGGCCCGTGTCGGCGGCGACGAATTCGTCGTCCTGGTCGCCGACGGAGTCGCCGATGTCGCCGATGCGGAGCAGCGGGCCCACGCCCTCAGGACACAGCTCACCCGGCCCCTGTATCACCACGGCGAGCAGCACCACATCAGCGCCAGCATCGGCGTCGTCGTCCTCCCGCCCGGGGAACCCCGCGCCGCTTCCGAGATCCTCCGAGAGGCCGATGGGGCGATGTATCAGGCGAAGAACCAGTCCCGCCTGCCCAACAACGACGGCAACCCGGTCCACGTCATCACTCTGCGCAGGCGAGACGGCCGCCAGCCTTAGACATCCGTTACATCGCCCAGGTCCCATAAAATCCTTCGCATCCAACAGGGATGCGCCCCTGCGGAATCCGACCGTCAGGGGCCGGAGAGGGACACATGAAAATGCACACGCAGACCACACCGGTAAATATCGCTGGAATCGGTGCGGTCACCGGCTACGGCGTCGGCCGCGAGAAACTGTGGGACGGACTGATGTCCGGTAAGCCGGCGGCGCAGCTACACCTGAACTACCTGCCGGACGGGTCCGACGCCTGGGTCGCTCGGATATCCGAGGATATGCTCGACGACGACGGCCGCAGCCGACACGCCCGCGCACTTCAGGCCGCGGTCAACGAGGCCGTTACCGACGCGAAAACCCGCGGCTGGACTCCCGGCCCCACGGTCGGTCTGGTCAACGCCACCGCGGCCGGTGACCTCGACATGTGGCGCGACCTGCACTCACGGGGCGGCCGCGGCCGCGACAGGCGCGGGTTCATTCAGCTCCTGCCGTCCACACCACTGTCGGAGTTGATGCGAGCGAACGGCTGGCACGGTCCGGTCAACAGCATCTCCGCTGTCTGCGCCGGCGCCGGCAACGCTCTGCTCCAGGCCCGGTCCTGGCTCGACGACGGCCACGCCACGGACGTCGTGGTGGTCGGCACCGATTTGATCGCCACACCCGAGATCCTCGCCGAGTTCGTCCACCTCGGCGTCGCGGTCGCCGATGTCGACCCTCTCGACGCCTGCCGCCCCTTCCAAGAAGGCAGCCGGGGATTCGGATTCGGTGAGGCATCCGTCGCGATGGTGCTGACCAGACGCGGTGCGCAACCATATGCGCAGCTGCTCGGCGGCGCGTTGTCCCACGACGGCTACCACGCGACGAACATCGACCCGTCCGCCGAGCAGGTGATGCGATGCGCCGCCGACGCGCTGCGCGATGCGGGGGTGCAACCCGCAGATATCGGCTACCTCAACGCTCACGGACCGGGCACCGCTCAGTGCGACGCCGTCGAAGCCCATATGCACGCGGAGGTCCTCGAGGGGGCGCCGGCCATCTTCTCCGTGAAACCTCTCGCCGGGCATTGCCAGGGCGGTGGCAGTGGCACCCTAGAACTCAGCGTGTCCGCTCTCGCCTACGACCGGGGTACCATCGCCGCGCCGCACCGCGTCGCAGACGGGCACCCACGACTGCTCGACGGCCCCACCCCCGTCACCGACGGTCTCACTCTCAAATCGTCGCTTGGAATCGGCGGACACAACTCCTGCGTCGTCCTTGCGCCGGCCGCGCAATAACAACGCCGCTCAACGACCGCCGCCTGGGTCGGACCGACCGACCCAGGCGGCGCGGCGCGCAGGGGTCGGACACCGAACCTCGTGGCTCAGCAGCCGGGCTACAACATGCAGGACACGCAGCCCTCCACCTCGGTCCCTTCCAGCGCCAGCTGCCGCAGACGGATGTAGTACAGCGTCTTGATGCCCTTGCGCCACGCGTAGATCTGAGCCCGGTTGACGTCGCGGGTGGTGGCGGTGTCCTTGAAGAACAGCGTCAGCGACAAGCCCTGGTCCACGTGCTGGGTGGCCGCTGCGTACGTGTCGATGATCTTCTCGTAGCCGATCTCGTACGCGTCCTGGTAGTACGCGAGGTTGTCGTTGTCCATGTAGGGCGCCGGGTAGTAGACCCGGCCGATCTTGCCCTCCTTGCGGATCTCGACCTTCGCCGCCACCGGGTGGATCGAGCTGGTCGAGTGGTTGATGTAGCTGATCGAGCCGGTGGGCGGAACGGCCTGCAGGTTCTGGTTGTAGATGCCGTACTTCTGCACGTCGGCCGCCAGCGCGCGCCAATCGTCGGCGGTCGGGATGTGGATCCCCGCGTCGGCGAACAACGCCGCCACCTTCTCGGTGGCCGGCTTCCACTCCCGATCGGTGTACTTCGCGAAGAACTCACCGGAGGCGTATTTGCTGTTCTCGAAGCCGCCGAACGCTTTACCGCGCTCACGCGCGATGGTGTTGGACGCGCGGATCGCGTGGAACAGGACGGTGTAGAAGTAGATGTTCGTGAAGTCGACGCCCTCCTCGGAGCCGTAGAACACCCGCTCCCGCGCAAGGTAGCCGTGCAGGTTCATCTGGCCCAGCCCGATCGCGTGCGACAGTTCGTTGCCGTGCTCGATCGAAGGCACCGATGTGATGGCGGTCTGGTCCGACACGGCCGTGAGCCCGCGGATCGACGTCTCGATCGTGTGACCGAAGTCGGGGCTGTCCATCGTCTTGGCGATGTTCAACGAGCCCAGATTGCAGGAGATGTCCTTGCCCACCTCGGCGTACGACAGGTCGTCGTTGTACGTCGACGGAGTGGACACCTGCAGGATCTCCGAGCACAGGTTGGAGTGCGTGATCTTGCCCTCGATCGGGTTCGCCCGGTTCACCGTGTCCTCGAACATGATGTACGGGTAGCCCGACTCGAACTGCAGCTCGGCGAGGGTCTGGAAGAACTCGCGCGCCTTGATCTTGGTCTTGCGGATCCGCCGGTCGCCGACCATCTCGTCGTACTTCTCGGTCACGTTCACATCCGCGAACGGCACCCCGTAGATCCGCTCGACGTCGTACGGCGAGAACAGGTACATATCGTCGTTGCGCTTCGCCAGCTCGAATGTGATGTCCGGGATGACGACGCCCAGGCTCAGGGTCTTGATCCGGATCTTCTCGTCGGCGTTCTCGCGCTTGGTGTCCAGGAACCGATAGATGTCCGGGTGGTGCGCGTGCAGGTAGACGGCACCCGCGCCCTGCCGGGCACCGAGCTGGTTCGCGTAGCTGAACGAGTCCTCGAGCAGCTTCATGATGGGGATGACACCCGAGCTCTGGTTCTCGATCTTCTTGATCGGAGCGCCGTGCTCGCGAATGTTGCTCAGCAACAACGCGACTCCGCCGCCACGCTTCGACAGCTGCAGGGCCGAGTTGATGGAACGCCCGATGGACTCCATGTTGTCCTCGATGCGAAGCAGGAAACAGGAGACCGGCTCGCCGCGCTGCTTCTTGCCCGAGTTGAGGAAGGTGGGCGTGGCCGGCTGGAACCGGCCCTCGATGATCTCCTCGACCAGGCTCGCAGCGAGCACCTCGTCACCGTCGGCCAACGTCATCGCGACCATGCAGACGCGGTCCTCGAAGCGCTCCAGGTACCGCTTCCCGTCGAACGTCTTGAGCGTGTACGACGTGTAGTACTTGAAGGCGCCGAGGAAGGTGGGGAAACGGAACCGCTTGGCGTACGCACCGTCGAACAGCGCCTTGACGAACGTACGGCTGTACTTCTCCAGCACCTCCGCCTCGTAGTAGTTCTCCTCGACCAGGTAATCGAGCTTCTCGTCCAGGTTGTGGAAGAACACGGTGTTCTGGTTCACGTGCTGCAGGAAGTACTGCCGCGCCGCCTCGCGATCCTTGTCGAACTGGATGCGCCCGTCCCGGTCGTACAGGTTGAGCATCGCGTTGAGCGCGTGGAAGTCCAACTCGTCGTGGCCCGACGGGGTCGCGTGCACGCCCGAGCGGCTGGCTGACGGTGCGAGGTCTTCGGTGGAGGCGGTCGGTGACATCAGTGCATGCTTTCCTGGTCGAAGAACGTGGCGAGCCCGGTCTGGACCCGGTGGACGTCGTCGGGCGTGCCCATCAGCTCGAACCGGTACAGGTACGGGACCCGACACTTGCGCGAGACGACGTCGCCCGCATAACAGAACTCGTCGCCGAAGTTCGTGTTCCCGGCCGCGATGACGGCTCGGATGAGCGAGCGGTTGTGGGTGTCGTTGAGGAATCGGATGACCTGCTTGGGGACGTATCCGCCGCCCGACACCGCGGTGGCCTGGCGGCCACCCCCGTAGGTCGGGGTGATCAGCACGAACAGCTCGTCGACCGTCATCACCGCGTCCGCCCGCGACACCGGGATGCGCACGGCACGCAGGCCCAGCTTCTTCACGAACCGGTGTGTGTTCTCCGACACCGATGAGAAGTACACGACGAGCGGGGCGGACATCGGTCTAGGCGGCGACCGCGGCGAGCGTCTTGATCCGGTCGGGACGGAAGCCCGACCAGTGGAGCGCGCCGGCCACGACGACGGGGGCCTGCAGGTAACCCAGGGCCATCACGTAGTCCCGGGCATCCGAGTCCTCCGTGATGTCCACCACCCGGTAGGTCAGACGCGCCTTGTCCAGCGCCTTGTACGTGGCGTTGCACTGCACGCACGCCGGCTTGGTGTACACGGTGATCTCGACGGACTCGCTCACGGAGGGCTCCTTCGCTGCCTGACGACGATGTTGGGGGCACGCCCGCGAGGAGCGCTGACCCGAGTATGAACCTGGGGTACGACATGTTCGACATGTTCGCCTGCGTGAATTCCGCCGGGTCGATCCTGGTCCGATCCGACGTCGTGTGACGCTCTCGAACAGTCCGTGCGGGGCGGGCCGCGCAGTGCCAGGAACACTACACCTAGTGTCCCTCACCGACGCGCGACACAACCACTTGCGAACAACATTGATGGAATTTCGCCGACGTAACCTCGTTCTTCATCCTGAATCCCCAGGACACGCCGAGTGCACGACACGCCAGCGCCGGGCCGATCCCGGCGCGGCGCGGCCCCAGCGGCCCGACCGAACCCAGCGAGCCGGCGGACGGCGCGTGCAGCGGCCGTCCGCCGGCTCGCGGAGGGTGGACAGAGCAGAGCGTCAGGCGTTCTGCAGCTCGGCGGCGAGCAGCCGATCGAGCACCGCGCGCAGCCCTGGAGCGACGGATTCGTGCTCGCGGGGCGACTTGCCCTCGAGCGAGGAGACCAGGAACTCCGCCGTCGCCCCCGCGGGAACGACGCCGCCGGCGATCGTGATCGCGCGCTGGGCGTCCGCGAACGTGGTGTCGAGCTGGTGACCGACGCCCACGATGGCGCTCGGCTTGCCGGTCAGCGCGCTCTCGCCGTACGGGCGCGAGGCCCAGTCGATGACGTTCTTCTGCACGGCGCTGATGGTGCCGTTGTTCGGCGGCGCGACGAACAGCAGTGCGTCGGCACCGGCGATCTGCCGGCGCAGCGCGACCGCGGCGGCCGGTGCGTCTGCGCCGTCGATGTCCTCGTTGTAGAACGGCACATCGGCCAGCCCCTCGGCGAGCACGACCTCGACGCCCTCGGGCGCCGCAGCCTGAGCCGCAACCGCGAGCTCACGGTTGAGCGACTCACGCCGCAGCGAACCGACGATCGCCAGAACTCTCTTGGTCTCACTCATAATCTCTTCAGCTCCTCAGCGGTCTTCTGGCGCCACCGCATGCCGGTGGCAACTCGGCCAGAGTAACGGACCACGGTCCGAATGTATTCCACCTACGCGGCCGCCCCGATGACGTCGCACGGTATCGTGGCGCAATGCCGTCCCCGCCCAGCCTGCCTCTCGCCGACCCGGGCTCCGGCGAACGCCGCGACGCGGTCCGCAACCGCGAGCTGCTACTCGCGGCGGCCGACCGGCTCATCGCTGAGCGCGGCGTCGCCGCTGTCAGTATGGACGATGTGGCGCAGGCCGCGGGCGTCGGCAAAGGCACGGTGTTCCGCCGCTTCGGCTCACGGGCGGGACTCCTCCAGGCGCTCCTGGACCGCAGCGAGACCGAGCTCCAGCGCGATTTCATGTTCGGACCGCCCCCACTCGGCCCCGGCGGCCCCCCCGTGGACCGTCTCGTGGCCTACGGCCACGCGCGGATGCGCCTCATCATGCTGCACGGCGACATCCTGGTGGGCGCCGAGCAGGCGACCCGCGACCCGTTCTCCGTCCCAGCGTGGCGGGTATCGGCGCTGCTCGTCCGATCACTCCTCGCCGAGGCCGGGTTCGACGGCGACCTGGACATGTGGACCGGCATCCTGATGTCGGCGCTCAGCCCACTATGGACGACACACCAGCTCAACGATGTCGGAGTGACACTCGAGCGCCTCGACGCCGGGTGGACCGATCTGGTTCACCGCGCGCTGCGGCTCCCCTGACCTGCCGCACGCCCGAGCACCCCCCGGTCAGGCGCGGCCGCGTTCCGAGATCCGCGCGAGGTAATCGAATCTGTCGTTGGCGACGCGCATCGCGATCTCATAGGGAAGCGCGAACTTCCGCTTGACGAAGTACCCGAACCGGGTATCGAAGGACGTGAACACCATGAACCGGTTATGCACGACACCGTCGACGATGCATCGCGCGACCTTCTCCGGCGACACCTTGGGGAAGCTGTCGATCCCGCGCCGGACCTTGGGATTGTCCCGATCCAGGACGTTGATCTCGACGGTGTTCACGAGATTGGTCTCGACCCCGCCCGGACACACGACGGACACGCCGATGCCGTGTCGGCGCAGGTCGTAGCGGAGCACCTCGGACACACCGACCAGGCCGAACTTGCTGGCCGCGTACGCCGCGTGCCACGGCAACGCCAACAGCCCGGCGGCAGAGGACACGTTCACCAGGTGTCCACCCCGGCCCGCGGCGATCATCGGCGGCACGAATGTCTCGATCACCTGGATCGGGCCCATCAGATTGACGTCGACCATCTTGCGCCACTGCTCATGGGTCAGGGTCTCGACGGTGCCCCACGCGGACACACCAGCGATGTTCATCACCACGTCGAGCGGGCCGACCGCCTCGAGCACATCGGCGCCGAACGCCCGGACCGCGTCGTAGTCGGAGATGTCGAACGCCCGTTGCGCGAGCACCGTGCCACCCAGGGCGGACACGACATCGACGACGGCGCCGAGCCCGTCCGCCGCGATATCGGTGAGGACGAGCTCGGCGCCGTGGGCAGCGAGGAGTGTGGCGGTAGCGCGGCCGATTCCACTGGCAGCACCGGTGACCAAGACCTTCTTCCCCTCCAGGTCCTGGATCGGCGGTGTCATGGTGACGAGGCGGGCGATATCGGACAATGCCATACCGCCCAGCTTGCCAGAGCCGGCCGCGCTACCGCTCTACCGCCGGGCGACCGGCGGTGCGCGTGGACCCCGCC
>CAJCHX010000506.1 GCA_903970215.1 Acidobacteriaceae bacterium | reverse complement strand
AAGAGCGTGCCGTTCACGTCGCTGGTGGTGATCGTGGTGCGGAAGGGCAACCCCAAGGGCATCCACGACTGGGCCGACCTGCTCAAGCCCGGCGTCGACGTGGTCACCCCCAACCCCGCCAGCTCGGGCTCGGCCGAGTGGAACCTGATGGCGCCGTACGCGGCCGAGTCGGACGGGGGGAAGAACCCGAAGGCGGGGGCCGCCTACCTCAAGGAACTGATCACCAAGCACATCCACGTTCGTCCGGGCTCTGGGCGCGACGCGACCACGGCATTCGAGGCCGGGCAGGGCGACGTCCTGCTCAGCTACGAGAGCGAGGCGCTGATGCTGCAGAAGCAGAACAAGGCTGCCGGCCTGGCACCGGTCGAGTACCTCATTCCGCCGCAGTCGTTCCGGATCGACCTCCCGGTGACCGTCGTGAACACCAGCAAGAGTCTCGCCGCCGCGAACACGTTCGTCGACTTCCTCTACAGCGCCGCCGCGCAGCGGGCGCTGCCCACCGGCGGCTTCCGGCCGACCGATCCCGCGATCATCGCGCAGACGAAAGCCGAGTTCCCCGAACAACCGCAGTACCTGTGGACCGTGGAGCAGTTGGGGGCGCAGCTGGGCAAGGGCACGGCGGGGACCACGGTGTCCGGCAAGAAGCTCACGAAAGACCTCACCGGGTGGCCGGCCGTCGTCAACACGCTGTTCAGCGCGAAGGGTGTCGTCACCAAGTTGTATGGGGGAGGGAGCTAGTGAGCGCACGCAGGCAGTTGTCGATCAACCCGCTGCGGATCGGCGTCGCGTGGATCTGGATCTCCGTGATCGTGTTGCTGCCGATCGCGGCGATCGTCGGGAAGTCGTTCGACGACGGCCTCGGCGGCTTCTGGTCGGTGCTGACCACCAAGGGCGCGCTGGAAGCGCTCGGCATCACGGTGTGGGTGTCCGTGGTGGTCACGCTGATCAACGTCGTGCTGGGCACCCTGATCGCTTGGGTGCTGGTGCGTGACCAGTTCCCGGGCAAGGGCCTCGTCAACGCCATCATCGACCTGCCGTTCGCGTTGCCGACCATCGTCGCGTCGATCGTGCTGTTGTCGCTGTACGGGCCCGACAGCCCCATCGACCTCAAGCTCAATGCCACGCAGCCCGCGCTCGTGATCGCCCTCGCCTTCGTGACCCTGCCGTTCGTCGTCCGGCAGGTGCAGCCGGTGCTCTTGGAGCTCGACCATTCCGTGGAGGAGGCGGCGGCCTCGCTGGGAGCGAAGAACCGGGTGATCCTCACCCGGATCGTGCTGCCGACGCTCGGGCCGTCGATCCTGTCCGGCGCGGGGCTCGCGTTCACGCGCGCCATCGGCGAGTTCGGATCGGTCGTGCTGGTGGGCGGCAACATCCCGGGGAAGACGCAGGTCGCGTCGCAGTACATCCAGCAGCAGATCCAGGCGGACGACAACACCGCGGCGTCGGTGGTGTCCGTGGTGCTGTTGCTGATCGCTTTCCTGATGCTGCTGGTGATGCGCTACTTCGGCTCGCGGGCCGCAAAACGGGAGGAGAACGACTTGTGAAGCTGAGCCGGAAGACGGTCCTGTCCCTCCGGGGTGTGGCCCTGTTGTATCTGTTGGTGCTGCTGATCCTGCCGATCGGGATCATCCTGTACCGCTCGTTCCAGCACGGTCTGGGGCAGTTCTGGGAGTGGATCACCACGCCCGCGGCCATCTCGGCCCTGGATCTATCGTTGTTGATCCTGGTGATCGTGGTACCGCTCAACGTGGTCTTCGGTGTGGTGACCGCTATCGCGCTGGCCCGGGGCCGGTTCCGCGGTAAGGGGCTGCTCCAGTCGGCGGTCGATCTGCCGTTCGCGGTATCGCCGGTGGTCGTGGGCGTCGCTCTGATCATGCTGTGGGGCGTCGGCGGCTGGTTCGGCGGCGTCGACTCGCTGGGGTTCCGCGTGATCTTCGGCCTGCCTGGCATGGTGCTGGCGACCACCTTCGTCACTTTGCCGTTCGTGGTGCGTGAGGTCGAGCCGGTCCTGCACGAGATCGGTACCGAGCAGGAGGAGGCCGCGGCCACGCTCGGCGCCAACGCGTGGCAGACGTTCTGGCGGATCACGCTTCCGGCGATCCGCTGGGGCCTGACGTACGGCGTGGTGCTCACCATCGCCCGTGCGCTGGGCGAGTACGGCGCGGTGACCATGGTCTCGTCGGGCTTTCCGGGTATCTCGCAGACCCTCACCCTGCTCGTGTCGTCCAGATTCACCGACGACTACAACACCTTCGGTGCCTATGCCGCCGCGACCCTGTTGATGGCGCTCGCGCTGGTTGCGCTGACCCTGATGACCCTCTTCGAAGCGACTCGACGGAAGAGCAACGATGACGACGAATGACAACGGGGCCGTGGCGATCAGCGTCCGTGGCGCCAACAAGCACTACGGCGACTTCGCCGCCCTCGACGACGTGTCGTTGGACATCCCCGACGGCTCGCTCACTGCGCTGCTCGGCCCGTCCGGCTCCGGCAAGTCGACGCTGCTGCGGTCGATAGCCGGACTCGACCACCTGGACAGCGGCGCCGTTTACATCAGTGGCAAGGACGTCACCGGGGCGTCGCCGCAGCAGCGCGACATCGGCTTCGTGTTCCAGCACTACGCCGCGTTCAAGCACATGACCGTGCGCGAGAACGTCGCGTTCGGGCTCAAGATCCGCAAGCGCCCCGCGCCCGAGATCAAGAAGAAGGTCGACGAGTTGCTCGAGGTGGTGGGCCTCGCCGGGTTCCAGACGCGGTACCCGGCGCAGCTCTCCGGCGGGCAGCGGCAGCGCATGGCCCTGGCCCGGGCGCTCGCGGTCGATCCCCAGGTGCTGCTGCTCGACGAGCCGTTCGGCGCCCTCGACGCCAAAGTGCGCGAGGAACTGCGCGCGTGGCTGCGGCGGCTGCACGAGGACGTGCACGTGACCACGGTGATCGTCACGCACGACCAGCAGGAGGCCCTCGACATCGCCGACCGGATCGCGGTCCTCAACAAGGGGCGGATCGAGCAGGTCGGCTCGCCCGAGGACGTGTACGACCGGCCCAAGACGCCGTTCGTGATGTCGTTCCTCGGCTCCGTGGCCCGGCTCAACGGGGTACTGGTGCGTCCGCACGACATCCGGGTCGGACGGACCCCGGACATGGCCCACCTGGGCGGACCCACCGCCGAGGAGGCGGGCGTGACCCGGGCCGTCGTCGAGCGGGTCGTGTACCTCGGCTTCGAGGTGCGGGTAGAGCTGAAGAACGCTGCGACGGGCGAGGACTTCCACGCCCAGATCACCCGGGGCGACGCTGCGGCGCTCGACCTCGCCGACGGCGACGACGTATACGTCCGGGCCACCCACGTGCCGGAGATCGCCGCGCCCTGACCGGTCGTCGGCACTCCCCGGCTGGTCGGGCACGATGTGACGATGATGATGATCGCGTCCGTATGGGACGGTGCCGGGCAGGGCTGGCGCCAGCTCGGTGAGCTGCTGATGGCGTTCGGCCTGTCCACGATCATCGGGCTCGAGCGGCAGTACCGCGGCAAGAGCGCAGGTCTGCGGACGCAGGCGATCGTCGGGACCACCTCGGCGCTGATTCTGCTGGTCAGCAAATACGGCTTCGCGGATGTCCTCGCCGCCGGGACGGTGGAGCTCGATCCGTCCCGCGTCGCGGCGCAGATCGTGTCCGGGATCGGCTTTCTCGGCGCCGGTCTGATCATCACGCGTCGCGGGGCGATTCGGGGCCTGACCACCGCGGCGGCCGTATGGGAGACCGCCGCCATCGGCATGGCGGCGGGCGCCGGACTCGAGGTGCTCGCCATCGCTGTGACGGTGCTGCACTTCGTTGCGGTGCTGTGCTTCGCGCCGCTGGGGGCGATGGCATCGGCGCACGGCATCGCGGAGCGGGGCTTCACTGTGACGTACGAGGACGGCCGGGGCGTGCTGCGGGACCTGCTGGCGGAGTGCTCCGGCCGGGGGTGGGCGGTCGCATCGCTCGCGGTGGTCGACGGCGGGGCCGTGCGTGACTCGTCCCGCTCCGAGGGGCGCAGCGAGGCGCGGTTGGTGACGGTCACGTTGTCGCTCTCGGGGCGCAGAATGGCCGAGGCCACTAGCGCGTTGTCGGCCATCGACGGCGTGGTCCGCGTCGATCGGGGTACCGACGAGGAGGAGTAAACCGGTTGCGCCTGCCGGTACCTTCAGATCGTGACGTCAGATAACGGATTCGGCTATGAACGGGTCGAAACGGTCGAGCGATTGCGGGAGTTCCACGAGGTGGTGGGCACGGTCTTCGTGGGCGGTGGCCCGGCACTCGACGCCTGGGTGGACGCCTTCCGGTCGCGGCTCGCCGTGGACGACTTCCGCGTCGCCACCGACCGCGGTCGGATCGTCGGGACGTACCGCTCCTTCGCGCAGCGAGTGACGACCGTGGGCGCGGGCTCGGTGCCGACTCGCGGCGTCACCGCGGTCACCGTCCTACCGACCCACCGCCGGCGCGGGATCCTCACCCGCTTGATGGCCGACGGCCTCGATGACGCGCTGGCCGACGGTGCCGCGGCCGTCACGCTGATCGCGGCCGAATACGGCATCTACGGGCGGTTCGGGTTCGGCCCGGCCACGGACGCAGCAGGATTCCGGATCGACGTCGAGCGGGCGGGGCTGGGACCGGTTGGTGACGTGGATCTGCGCTTCGTGACTGGCGCCGACTACCTGACTGCGTCGACAGCGGTGCATGCCGGCGTCGTCATTCCGGGCAAGGTGTCACGCCCCCCGACGGAGGGCGAGCGCCGCGCGGGGCTGCTCCTCGCGGACGTTCCGGATACCACGCATCGGGTGGTCCTCTACCGCGACGATCTGCCGGTCGGCGTGGTCGCGTACCGCGTGGACGAGTTGTGGGAGGACAACATGCCGGGCTCGACTCTGCGGGTCGTCGAGCTGCTGGGTGTCGATGCGGATGCGGAGCGAACCCTGTGGCGGTTCGTGGGCAGCGTGGACTGGGTGACGAAGGTCGTCACCGGTCCCAGGCCGGTCGACGACGTGGTCGGCGAGTTGGCCGCCAACCCGCGCGCCGTCGTCCAGCGCGAGCGATCGGATCACCTCTGGTTGCGTCCCCTGGACGTGCCGGCCATGTTCACCGCGCGGACTTTCGCCGCGCCGGGCCGGCTGGTTCTCGACGTCGATGACCCCGGCTGGGGCAGAGGGCAGGGCCCAGCGCACGGCCGGTTCGTGATCGCTACCGAGGGTGGCGCGGGTACCTGCGCCCGCACCGACGAACCCGCGGACCTGGCGCTCCCCGTCACCTCTCTGCCGCGGCTGTGGACTTCCGACGACACCGTCACGCGACGCGTCGCGGCCGGCGACGTCGCCGAACAGACACCCGGCGCTGCGGCGCGCGCGGATCTGCTGCTGTTCAGCCCGCGGCGTCCCTGGGCGGTGGACGGATTCTGACCGATCGAGTTGCGCGGCGACGACGCGACGAGCGCCACGTTCGACTCAGCCGCACACTTGGCGGTGTGTCCTGGGCTTACTCCAGGTGTGACAGCGGGTTGCCCACCAGGCCCGCGGCGAGCGTGTTGCCCGACGGCGGATCGATCAGCAGGAACGAGCCCATCTCGCGGTTCACGTCGTAGTCGTCGGCGACGATCGGCTCTGCGGTGGTCACCGCGATCGAGCCGATCTGGTTGAGCGTG
>CAJCHX010000505.1 GCA_903970215.1 Acidobacteriaceae bacterium | reverse complement strand
TTGGCGAGCTCATCCTCGGGAGCGGCATCAGCCTGCCCCCCGTCGGCCCGCTCGCCGGGGAAGTCGGCGATGGTGCCGGTCAGCTCGCGCATCGCCCCGGACACCGCGATGCCGAACACGCCCTGGCCGTGCTGCAGCAGGTCGACGACCTCCTCGGCACTCGTGCACTCGTAGACCGTGGTCCCGTCGGAGAACAAGGTGATCTTCGCGAGGTCCTCGACGCCCCGCTGACGCAGGTGGTCGACTGCGACGCGGATGTTCTGCAGCGAGATGCCGGTGTCCAGGAGTCGCTTGACGATCTTGAGGACAAGCACGTCCTTGAAGGAGTACAACCGCTGGCTGCCCGATCCGGCGGCACCGCGGATGGACGGAACGACCAGGGAGGTGCGAGCCCAGTAATCGAGCTGGCGGTAGGTGATACCGGCGATCTGGCATGCACTCGGCCCTCGGTAGCCGAGGAGGTCGTCTGGGATGGAGTCGTCCGGAAACAGACCGGGCGCGATGTCGTCGAGCACCCCTTGCGTGCCCACCTGTGAAGTCGTGGTGGGGGTCCCCTGCGCGCTGCTAGCCTGATCGGTCACTGCCCGTCTCCCTCTCGCATCGTGCGCGTGCCCTTCAGCCTACGCGCCCGCTCCCCGGCTGTTCGGCTCGTTTCGCGGTGTCCTGTGAGAACGCTAGGGGCCGACGGGGGGTGAATCAACGCGACACACCCAAGTCTGAAGTTAAACTTGAGGTTGAGACCGATCCGTTACCGATCAGGGCCCGTCCGGGGCCTTGAAGTCGTCGGGCGAGATGGTGTCGAGGAACTCCTTGAACTTCTCCACCTCATCGTCGGGAGCCGGTTCCGGTTCGCCGGTCTCTTCGTCCTCGTCGGGGATCACCAGGCCGGCCTCGGCGAGCACCTGCTCCTCGGCATAGATCGGCACTTCGAGGCGCACCGCCACGGCGACCGAGTCCGACGGGCGCGCCGACACCGTGACGTCCCCGTCGAGCACCAGGTCGGCGTAGAACGTCCCGTCCTGCAAGTCCGTGATCCGCACTTCCGTCAATGATCGGCCCATGCCTTTGATCAGGTCCACGATCAGATCGTGGGTCAGTGGCCGCCGCGGCGACACGCCCTGCAGCTTCATGGCGATGGCCGAAGCCTCACCCTGTCCGATCCAGATCGGTAGGTACCGCTCCCCCGAGGTTTCGCGAAGCAGCAGCACCGGATCGTTCTGCGGAGGGTCCATCCGGATGCCCACCACGCTCATCTTGATCACGAGAATCCGCCTCCGTCCGTGGTGGAACCACCGGGTGGGTGTAGAAGACCAGTCTAGCGATCAACCGCCGCAATGGCTTCGGACCGCCGCGCCGGTGTAGATCAGCGCACCGCGTCCTTCACAGCAGCCTTCACCAGCTGAGTGTGGAAGCCGACGGACAGCGCCGCAAGCTCGCGAATCAATTCGGCCGCCCGCTCGGCGGCCCCGGCGTCGCCGCCCCGGGCGATCGGATTCGCGATCTGCGCGATCAGACCGGCCTCGCGGTCGGCCGATGTCTTGAAGGCACGTAGGTGCCGTGCCTCGAAGCCGTATTCCGCCAATGCCTTCGCAGCGTTCACCAGGTGCACCGTGTCCTCATCGAAGAACCCGGCCTTGCCCGGCGCCACCAGCGCCGAGCGCTCGAGCTCCCGGAGGAACGCGTCGTCGCACCCCACGCGCGAGATCAGGTCGGCCCGGCTGATCCTGGTCTGCCGACGCGCCAGGAAGTCCGACGGCTCGGACGTCTGCACCGAGGCGAGCGTGCGGGGTGCCCGCGGGGCGGGTCCCTCGATCGCGTTCCCCCGGTCGTGCGCCTCCAGCTGCTCTTTGATGATCTTCAAAGGCAGGTAATAGTCGCGCTGCGCCGTCAACACGTAACGCAGCCGCTCGCAGTCCTTCGTCGAGAACCGCCGATAGCCCGACGGTGACCGCCCCGGGGTCACCAGCCCCTCGGATTCGAGGAAGCGGATCTTCGAGATGGTCACGTCGGGAAACTCCGCGCGAAGCTGTTCGAGAACGGTCCCGATAGACATCGTCGCGGATGTGGGTTCCGGGCGCGGGGCCGTCACTCGGCTATCCCGCGGCGTCCGGCTTGGAGGATGTGTAGAACACCAGGCGGAACTTACCGATCTGAACCTCGTCCCCGTTCGCGAGCGGAGCCGAGTCCACCGGCTCCCGGTTGACGTAGGTTCCGTTCAGGCTGCCCACGTCGACGACCGTGAAACCGTCCTCGACGCTCCGGAACTCGGCGTGCCGACGACTCACCGTGACGTCGTCGAGGAAGATGTCACTGTCGGGGTGGCGACCGGCCGACGTAGTCTCCTGATCGAGCAGGAACCGCGACCCCGCATTCGGACCGCGCTTCACCACGAGCAGTGCCGAACCGGCCGGAAGATTCTCGGTGCCCGACACCGGAGCGTCGCTGTCAGGGCCGCTTCCCGACGCATCCATCTCCCGGATGATGTCGGCGCGGAAAACCGAGGTGGTCTCTACCGGGGTTTCTTCGAGGCCCTTGTCGTTCTCGCTCACATCGCTCCTTTGTGTGTGATTTTCTCGGCTACAGATCGTGAACAGATACCCGCCGGGTCTCCCGGCCCACGGTACCCCGCGCGGCGGTATCGG
>CAJCHX010000504.1 GCA_903970215.1 Acidobacteriaceae bacterium | reverse complement strand
CACTGCGCACGCCGCCGACGATGCGCTAGGTGCTCTCGGCGACTGGCAGCGTGGGATGCTCGCCCGTTGGCGAGACGGAGACCCGACCGCGAGCCCGGTGTGGTGGTCCGCCATCGCCACAGTGACGGTGGCGGGCGCGCGATGAGACCCGAGGAGCGTACGAGCGCAGAACCGGGGTGGCCCCGCGTCGATACGATCATCGCTATGGACGCGGCGGAGGGTGCCCGGCCGCGGGGCGCGGTGATCGACGAGGCATGGCGGGCGCTGGGGCCCGAGGTCGCGGTGTTCAGCGCTGCGGACGGAACGCCGCTGCGCCGCACGCACAAACGGATCCTCGAGCCGCTCGTGCTGCGGCTGCGGGCCAATCCCGAACTCGCGGCGCCGCTGTTGCGACCCGCGGACGCCGTTCGGGTACGCGACCTGATCGTCGGCCACGCGGGCGCACTGCGCGTAGCCGCCGAGTGGTTCGTCCTGTGTCGGGCCGCGCGCCGCCGCATGCGGATCCGTGACGGTAACGCGCAGGACCTCTACTTCCCGCTCGCGTTCGAACTCGCCGTCACCGTCGGAGAGCCCGGCACCGACGCCGACGCGCAGGCGCAGGCCGCAGTCCGTGGGGTGCACACCGTCGACCGGCCGGTGGCGATCGATCAGTACCTGTCGGACCCCGTCGCCACGCGGGCATTGGCCCAGGCGCTCGAGCGTGCCTGGGCCGACGTCGTCGTCCCCGAGGGCGGGACCGACGACGGCTCGTTCACCCGGGCGCTCGAGGTGGCGCTCTCCGGGGCGGCGCACGGGGCGGCAGAGCACACGCTGGCCGCGCGCCGTCAGCGGGCGTGGAGCATCGCCGTGGCCGACGATGCGCCGTACCGGATCGGGGCCGCCGCGCACGGGCGGGCGCTCTCCGGCGCTTATTCGCTGGTCGATACCGACCTGTGTTCGACTGAGCCGCAGCAGATCCCGAGTATCGTCGGCGAAGGTCGCCGGCCGCTCGACCGCTCCATAGCGCAGCGAGTACGGGGGACTCTGCGGCGGACGCTCGACCGTGGGGAACTGCCGCCCGTGAGGGTGCTCGCGGCAGAGGAGGCCGACCGGGCTGCCGCGCCGTGGGGGCTGCTGGGCGAGGACACACAGGCGGCGATGGTGGCGGGTCTGCGAGTGGCGGAGGGGCTCAGGCCGCTCGCGGCGGAGCCCGTCCCGGGCAGGTGGGGCCTGACTGCGGCGATCGACGACCGGCTACGCGCGGAGGCGTACGTCCTGCACGCACGCCGTGTGCTGGGGGCGGGCCGTGCCCTGCACCCCGATCAGGAGCGGGTGGTCGCGGAGCTGCGCGACTTCCGTCGGCCTTATCTGAGGCGGCTGTGGGCGCGGCTGCACGGGCGCGATGTGTGGCAGGAACGATGTGCCGATGCCGACGACGTGCGGGAGCTACTGAGCGGGGTGGCCAGGTCGGTGAGCCTCGACCACCGGCAACTGATCAAACGGATGCTGGAAGTAGATGTAGTGCAATGAGATTCGTTAGGGTGGGCGATTTCGGTCCGCCGCAGCTGGCTGCGGTGGCGGAGGTGGCCGGTGCCGTGTTGATCTGGGAGGTGTCGGAACTCGAGCTGGATCCGGTTGCGGTGGTGACCGATCCGTCCGCGGCGGACTGGCTGTGGCGTGTGGTGGGCGAGGACGGCCATCGGGCCGTGCTGGCGGGGGCCGCCGAGGCGGATGCCGCGGGCGGCGCGCTGGGGGAGCTGCGGCGTCTGGCATTCGGGCACTGGCTGCGGCGTTGGTGGCCCGCGAGCGGGCGCGATGCGATTCCCGCCCTCGACGCGGCGCTGCTCGACGCGGAGCTGGCGGTGGTCACCGCTCGGTGCGAAGCGTTCTTCGGTGAGCGCACTGTGGATTCGGACGCCGCGGAGCTGCTGGCGCCGCACTCGGCCGCGCTGCTGCGCGCGAGGTCGCTGCGGGATCCGCGGGTGGACGCCCTGATCGACGCAGCGTTGGTCGTGGTCGATGACGCAGGGCTCGGAGAGATCGACCCGACGTGGGACGAAGTGGTGTCGGCGGTGCCGGTGACCGGTGACGAGCGCTACGCCGCGGTGGCGGGCGGTCGGGTGAGCCGTCGGGGCCCCGACCTGGTGGCCGCCGGCACGGCTACGGTGCACTGGGATGCGGTGCCGCCCGGCGTGTTCGACGCGGCCGAGGACACCGTCGACTGGGCGGTACTCGTGGGGCCGGGCGAAGCCCCGACCATCCAGATCGCGGTAGCGACGCTGGATCGGAGCGACGCCTCGGGCATCCCGGTACGCGCCGACGGCGCCGTGGGTGCCGTGGCCGAGGGGGCCTTGCGCGCAGACGGATTCGCGGCCCTTCCGCTGAGGACGGCCGACGGCGTACTCGACGAAGACACCGCTCTGACCGTCGACTGGGCGGGCCTGTCCGTCACCGTCGGCGTCCCGACGGCGGAGGGCCGAGACGTGCGCGATACCGTCCGTCGGTTGGCGCGAACACGGCTCGAAGCCCCGCCTGCCGGTGCGTTCCTTGCCGAGATCCTTGCGGCCGAGGCGGATTTCTGAAGCTGTCGGCCTATCTCGGTGGATCTACGCCGGGTTGTACGCCTTGGCCTCGTCGATCCAGGTCTGGACTTCCTTCTCCGATAGCCCCACGACCTTGCCGTGCCGCGTCTCGATGGTCTCCTTGAGATGGGCGGCGTTGCGGTGCCGGAGTTCCTTGATCGAATCGACGCCGACCTCCTTGAGGATCGTCGCGTACTTGGGGCCGATTCCCTTGAGGTGCGCCAGGTCGTTCTCGACGTGCTCGGACATGCCGTTCTGCCTCTCGCTCGTGATGACGGCCCGTCGCCGTCTGCCGAATACTAAATGACGAATATCGCACCGGTGGGGAGGTCGGCGGCGCACGTCGCGAATTACTCGCCGAATGGCGACCTTCTCGGCCGGCTTCCCACTCACTTGGTGAGCGCCAGGAACAGTTCCGGCAACCGTTCGGGCAGTCTGGCGATGTTGTCGACCACGGTGTACCGCCGTCCGAAGATGTCGGACACGTAGTCGTCGGCGCGCGTGTCGAGGCTGATGCAGTAGGTGAAGATGCCGTCGCCGTCCAGCTCCGTGACGGCGCGACGCGCGTCCTCGATCAGCAGTCGGTCGTCCTGCACGTCGACGTCGGACGGCTCGCCGTCGGTGAGGATGAGCAGCACCTTCTTATCGGCACGCCGACCGGAAAGGTAGTGCGCCGCATGCCGCATGGCGCCACCGAGCCGGGTGGACCACCTCGCCTGCATCGCGGCGATCCGGGCCTTGACCGCATCGTCGTCGAACCGCTCGCCGAACCCCTTGACGTGCAGGTAGCGCACGTCGTGGCGGGTATTGGAACGGAAGCCGCCGATGGCGAACGCATCGCCCAACTGCTCGATGGCCCACGCCAGCAGCGACACGGCCTCCCGCGACAGTTGCAGGATGGTCTTGTCGGTTCCGGGGACGGTGTCGTTCAACGACTCGGAGAGGTCGACCAGGAGAAGCACGGCGAAGTCCCGCCCGTCGGTCCGGTGACTCATGGTGATCCGCGGGTCGGGCGTGGCGCCGCTCTTGAAGTCGATCAGCGACCGGAGCGCCACGTCCAGGTCGAGCTCGCTACCGTCCTCCTGGTACCGGATCCGCACCTTGTCCTGCGGTTTCAGCAGATCCAGCAGGCGCTTGAGATGCTTTGCCAGGGCCTCGTGTTCGCGCAGCAGGCGATCGATGACGGCCGGATCTCCGGGAGGGTGGAGACCTTCGTAGACGGTCACCCAGTCGGGGCGGTAGGTGAGGCTCTGGTAGTCCCACTCGGGGTAGTGGCGCGGCGGCAGGCTGTCGAGCTCGCGTTCGGGCTCGCTCATCCGCTCGGTGTCGAACAACTCCTCCTCGTCGCCCTCCTCGATGAACCGCCACAGGTGGCGGTTGTCGTCGCGGTAGTCGATCTCGGTGTCCTCGAACCAGACATCGGCGAGCTGGTCGCTCGGTCGGCGGCTGCGGGTCACGTAGGAGAGGGCGAGTTCCGCCATCGCGGCGGTGCTGCTCTCGCTGTCGGTCAGGAGAGCATGGAAGCGGTCGACGCACTCCAGGATCAGCGGGTCGCGGTAGCCGTGATCGGGGTCGAGAAGTGCTCGCGAGAGCATGGCCAAGCGGTGCCGGAGAGTGGATGTGGTCTGCGGGTCGCAGGCTCCCTCCACCGGTTTCGGGTGCAGGGCGAGGAACACGGGCCGCATTCCCGGGTACGCGCGCGAGAGCAGCGTGTCGATGCGGGAGTCCTCGACGAATTCCACCGCCATGCGCTGAAACGGGCTCCAGTTGTCGGCCGTCTGCGCCTCGCTCCACGACTGGTGGCCCACCATATGCGCCAGCGTCGCGTAGTACCGGTCGATGCCGGGAACCGACCCCACGTCGGTGTACGCATCGGGGATCCGCATCCCGAGCCGGTCGTAGTACGGGATCGGCTTCCGGATCTCGTGAAAGGCGCAGGAGTACGGCACCAGGCACTGGTCGGTGTCCCACAGCGCCCGCAGGTACAGCTCGAGTCGTCGTTCCGCGTCGACGAACAGTGTGCCTTTCCGCTGACGACGCAGGACGGCGGTGCTGTCCGCGGTCGCCAGTGCGAAGTACTCCCGTTGCTGGTCCGGGTGCCGCAGATGATTGCGGATCCCGTAGTCGACCCACGTGCGCAGGCCGGCGACCGACACCTGGTCCACCAGACGAGGTGCGTTGCCCAGGAAGGTCGTCAGGCTCGGGCTCTCGATGGTCGTGTGATGGCCGTGGATCGAGATCGTGGTGGCTCCCATCAGGTCCAGGCAGATCTCGAGGTAGTGCCCGAGTTGCTCGCGCGTGGCCATCCGACGGGCGACGGCAGCCAGGGTCTGCAGAAACGCCGCGATCGCACTCCCGTTGGGCGAGCGCTGCATTCGCATCACGACGGCCATGACGTCGGGCAGCGCCGCCTCGCCGACCTCCCGAGCGACCTGCGGCCACTCCTCGAGGAACGCGAGCATGGGTTCGGCGCCTCGGCCGAGCTTCCCGATATTGCGGGCCGCGTCGAGGTAGGCGTCCATACCGTCGGGAGTGAGGAGGGCAGCGGCCTCGCCCACTGCTTCTTCGTACACCTCCTCGACCGCCGGGAATCGGGTGTCGAGCCGGACCCAATAGTCCTGGGGCACCCAGTGGTCCGGGGGCGCCCCGCATTCGGAGGTCCTTCCTGCCGACGTGCCCGACATGGCGACTCTGCCTTCCCGGGCTACTCGAACGTCGCGTCGACGGCGTGGTCCAGCGTCGCGCGGATGTCGACGTCGTCGGTGATCGGTCGCACCAGTGCCATGCGACAGGCATCGCGCGGCGCTACCCCGCCCCGGATCAGGGTGGCGGCGTACACCAGCAGCCGGGTCGAGATCCCCTCGTCCAGGCCGTGCCCCTTCAGGTTTCGGGCCGCGTGGCCGATGGTGACGAGTCGGCCGGCTGTGCCCGGATCGACGCCCGTCTCCCGGGTGACGATCTCGGTCTCCACTGCGGGCTCGGGGTAGTCGAAGTCGAAGCCCGTGAATCGTTGTTTGGTCGACTGCTTGAGATCTTTCATGAGCGACTGATAGCCGGGGTTGTAGGAGATCACCAACTGGAAGTCCGGGTGCGCCGGCACCAGCTCGCCCTTCTTGTCCAGCGGCAGGATTCGCCGGTGGTCGGTGAGGGGGTGGATCACCACGGTGGTGTCCTGCCGCGCCTCCACGACCTCGTCGAGGTAGCAGATGGCCCCGATGCGGGCCGCCACGGTGAGCGGCCCGTCGAGCCAGCGGGTCCCGTCGGCGTCCAGCAGGTACCGGCCCACCAGATCCGACGCGGTCATGTCCTCGTTGCAGGCCACGGTGATCAGTGGCCGTCCCAGTTTCCAGGCCATGTACTCCACGAACCGCGACTTGCCGCACCCCGTGGGGCCTTTCACATCACCGGCAGCCGCGCCGCGTACGCGGCGCCGAACAACGCCACCTCGTTCCCCTGGGCTTGGTAGTAGGGCTCCTGCTGTACGAGGTACTGGTCTGTGTCACTCAAGGTGTCCGTGTACGGCATGGCGCTACCTGTGCACGGCCAGCAGCTTGTCGCGCCAGCCGGGGAACAACAGGTCGGCGTCGCCGGGGAAGGACTCGAAGGCGCGGGCGAATTCGATGTGCTCCTTGGCGAATTCGATCGGGTCGGCCTTCGCCTTCCAGCACTCAAAGGCCTGGCGCAGCGACCGGGCGCCGGCGGCGGGGGAGTCGATGTGTCCGTATGAGCCGCCGCCGGAGGTGTTGATCACGTTGCCGTGGCCCAGATTCTCGAAGAAGCCGACCAGGCGCAGGGCGTTCATGCCGCCCGAGATGATCGGTGTCGTGCCTTTGCGGCCGTGCCACTTCTGGTAGTAGACCGGGCCCTGACATTCGTCGCGCTCGATCATGTACGCGATGTTCCGGTCGTCGTTCTCGCCCTCCATCTTGCCGAAGCCCATCGTCCCGACGTGGATGCCCGAAGCGCCCTGCAGGCGCGACATCTTGGCGAGGACGAACGCCGTGTAGCCGCGCTTGCTGCTCGGCGAGGTGACGGCGCCGTGACCGGCCCGGTGGTAGTGCAGGAATTGATCCGGGAAGTGGCGACGGGCCGTGGTCACCATGCCGGGGCCGCCCACGTATCCGTCGACCAGGAACGCCAGCTTGTTGGCATCGGGACCGAAGGTCTCGAGCCCGAACTCTGCTCGGGCGAGCATCTCGTCGTGGGAGTCGGCGGTGATGTTCATCGAGAACAACTTCGCCTCGCCGGTCTCGTCCATCGCACGCTTCATCGCGTCGTACACCAGCGGGATGGTCTTCTTCATCGGTGCGAACGTCTGGTTGCCCTGGGGCTCGTCGTTCTTGATGAAGTCGCCGCCCAACCAGAACTGGTACGCCGCCTTGGCGAACGGTTCGGGCCGCAGGCCCAGCTTCGGCTTGATGATCGTGCCGGCGATGTATCCGCCGTCCACGAGCGGCCGTCCCAGGACCCGCCACATGTCGATGATGTTGACGGCCGGGAAGTCGAACTGGTTGATCGCCTCGTCGGGCACGTAGAAGTCGATGATCTTGCCGTGCTCGATGTCGCCCATGCCCTGGTTGTTGCCGATCGCCAGGGTCAAGAACGACACGATCATCATGCGGCCGTCGGTGATGTTGCGGTCGAAGAGCTCCACCGGGTATGCGATCCGCATGTCCTCATCGGCCTCGTCGATGTAGTACACCAGCGCATCCACACCGCGGGTGAAGTCGTCTGTGGTGGACACCTCGACGTTGGTGCCGGTGGACGACTCGGCCGCGAAGTGCGCGGCGGCGGCGAGGTAGCCGTAGCCGGCCTTGGGCTTCATCTTGTACGCGACGAGAATGTGACGGCCGCCTTTGATCAGGTCCTCCTCCTCGAGGGACAGGTCTGCATAACGCGCGGACTGATCCATTGATGTGCTCCTTGTCAGCGGCTGGCTGGTGTGCTCAGTCTGCTGAGGATTCGCGTCGGCCGGATGCAGCCAGCGGGTGAAACCGGGGGTGAACTGCGGGCGCGCGTTGCGGTGAAGGCGACGTCGATCGCCCCGATCCAGGCGTGTGGTCGGTGCCCGCGCCCCCTATGCGCACTCCGAGGCGAATCAACCGTCGGAGCGAGACATTCCGGCGAGGAGTAGATCGAAGAGCCGGGCGGCGGTGTCGAGCCCTGTCTGCTGATAGTCGATGATCAGCGCGATCAGTACGGAAAACGACGTAGGCCCTGGCCGGAAGAGTCTCCGACCAGGGCCTTTCGCTGGGAGCGGGCGACGGGAATCGAACCCGCGTAGCTAGTTTGGAAGACTAGGGCTCTACCATTGAGCTACGCCCGCGTGCACTGTGCGCGGTTCGACTCTACCGGCTTCGATCGGCCCGACGAAATCGGGTCGCCTCCGATCGGCTGGAACGGCGGAAGGGGATGCGGGTGCGGATGCGGCGCGCTGTGGGGTCGGTCCTGCTCCTGGGCGTTCCGGTGGTGCTCGCGGGCTGTTCGGGCAGGGTCATCGGCACTGCTGAGCCCGCGTCCGGTGTCACCGTCACCGTGCCCGCCACCACCGTTGCGCCGGGCACCACGACGACGACGGTCGTTCCCGCACCCGTCGCGCCACGGCCGCCCACAGCGCCTCCGGTAACTGCGGTCGGGGCGATTCCTATTCCCGTGAACGGCAACGGCTACACATTCGTGCAGACCAACTCGGGGAAGGCACAGTGCCAGGTGAGCCCCGACGCGGTCGGATGCCAGGTGTTGTTCACGCAGCCGGGTCCGAAGACCGCCGACGGTGACCCCGCGAACGGCGTGAACGTGAGCTCGAGCGGCGAGATCACCTATATCGAAGGCAATCTCGGCGACGCCTCCTATTACACGATGAACTACACCACCTACACGGCGATGGGCTGGACCATCCAGGCGACGTACGACGGCACGCGGTTCACCAACGACGCCACCGGGCATGGCATGTACGTGAACATCTCTGGTGTCCAGTCATTTTGAGCGCAGTCACCTGAGCGCGACCCGGATCCGGTCCCGAATCGACGTCTCGTCGAGCGCGGCGACCTTCTGGTGGCGACCGTTGGCGAGCTGCGTGACAGCCATCGTCGGGTCGATCGCGACGGCGGCAGCCACCGCGTCGTGCGCGGGAACCCGCCACCGCGGGCCGGGGTCGGGGGAGTACCCGAAGGTCGACGCGCGCTGGGCGGCGTAGTAGCGCTGCGTCGGGAGTAACATGCGACCGCGTGGCCCATCGAAGTCACTCTCGGACAACAGAATTCGCGAAGTATGCGGGATTCCCACCCAGGTGCACCGCAGGCCTGATTCGGCTACTGCGGCGGTGGCCGCAGCATCGGCGTCCACGTTGGTGTCGACTGCCACCCCGCCTGCTGTCGGCAGCCCGGCCATGAGCACGGCCCTGTCGATGAGGTCGGCGAGCGCAGGCTCGAGCGTCAGCGCTGCTGCGAGATTGGTGAGCGGTCCGATACATAGGAGTCGGCCCCGCCCGGCATGGGTGCGCGCGAAGGACGCGATCGCGGCAGCCGCACCGTCGGCGCGTGCGGTGTGGCGTGCACGGACGGTGCCCGGATCGACTGCGGCGCCGAGTGTGCCGCCGAGCCCGTCAGGTCCGTGCACTCCCGTCGGCTTCCAACCGGCCGGTGCCGGCGATCCCTCGATGACGTCGATTCGCGCACCGCACACTTCCTCGACCACCCATCGTGCGTTGCGCGCGGCCACATTCGCGGCGCAATTACCCCAGGTGGAGGTGATCAGGGCGACGGTCACCTCCGGTGCACCGATCGCCGTGACTATCGCGACTGCGTCGTCGCACCCGCAGTCGGTGTCGATGAGAAGCGGTGCGGGGGAGGTCATTCCGAAACCGGAGTGGTGATGACGACGACCGCCTCGGCGGGGCCGTCGACCGCAGCGAACCGGTGCAGTCCGTCACTCGTCCAGCTGACGGACTCGCCCGGGCCGAGCATGGTCTCGGCGCCGATCGGTCCGATCTGCGCGTGGCCGGCCACCACCGTGAGGTGTTCTCGGACGGAGAGCCCGTGAGCGGGGGAGACGTGGTCGGCGCCGGCGGGGAACTCGAGCCGGAACACTTCGACCGTCATGGCCGGGAGGTGCCGGACCGAAAGGAGGACCGTGCGCATGCCGCTGTGTGCTGCGCCATCGACTCCTGGGGCTTCGCCGATCAGCGCGGTGAGCGGCACGTCGAGCGGTCCGCACAGCGCGTAGAGCGTCTCGATTGTGGGATTGCGTCCGCCCGACTCGATCTCGGACAACGAGCCCTTACCCACACCGGCGCGGCGGGCCAGCTCGGACAGGCTCATACCGCGCTCGGCACGCAGTTCGCGCAGCCGACGTCCCACCTCGGGTGCTCCGTCTATTCGTCCGTAATAAGTCACTGGCGCCTCCTCGACGGTCCATGATACGTTCCGTTCTCGGAACGTTCTGTATTCGGAACAGGAGGTCGGCTGGTGGCTGATCGTGTGGGGATCGGAGTGCCCATCGGCGCCGGCGTCGTGTGTGCGCTCGTGGGTTTCACCTCGTCGTTCGCAGTGGTGCTGGGAGGTCTGCGCGCGGTGGGTGCCGACCCGGACCAGGCGACATCTGGTCTGATCGCCGTCGGTATTGCGATGGGTGTGGCGGCGATGGTGCTGTCCTGGCGGTTCCGGATGCCCATCACCTGCGCGTGGTCGACGCCTGGGGCCGCGTTGCTGGTGTCGACGGGGGCTGTTTCAGGCGGCTGGCCCGCTGCGATCGGCGCCTTCGTGGTGACGGGAGCGTTGTTCGTGCTCAGCGGGCTGTGGCCGGGGCTGTCGAGTCTGGTCGCCCGCATCCCGGCGCCGATTGCGCAGGCGATGCTGGCGGGCGTGCTGCTGCCGCTGTGTCTGGCGCCGGTGACCGGGCTGGCGCACAACCCGGCCGCCATCGCGCCGGTGCTACTGGTGTGGCTGGTCTTGCTCAAGGTGGCGCCGAGGATGGCGGTGCCCGGCGCGTTCGCCGCCGCGCTGGTGGTGATCGTGGTGTCGTTGGTGCACGGCGGGCACGCACCCGCGCTCTCGACATTCGTGCCGCATCTCGCATGGTCCGCGCCGCGCGTGTCGCTGCAGGCCGTCACCGGGATCGCGATTCCGCTGTACGTGGTCACCATGGCGTCGCAGAACATCCCCGGTGTCGCGGTGATGAGCACGTTCGGCTACCGCGTGCCGTGGCGGGCCTCGCTGACGGTGACCGGCATCGGGTCGATGGCGGCGGCGGTCTTCGGCGGGCACGCGATCAATCTCGCTGCGATCACCGCGGCGCTGGCCGCTGCACCGGAGGCGGATCCGGATCGGAACCGGCGGTGGGTGGCAGGATTCACGGCGGGGTGTGTGTATATCGGGCTGGCTGGACTATCGGCGGGTCTG